>CAYXON010000060.1:0-6576 GCA_964467145.1 uncultured archaeon
TTCGTCGAGTTCGTCGAAATCGACGCCCATCTGCTTCATCATCTTGCCGAGTTCCCTGACCCGGGTTAGTCTCTCCTTGTACTCGATGAAGTCGCCGACGTAGAACGGTGCGTGTTTGATACTGTAGTAAAACCGGGATACATCTTTTCCGTTTTTTTTGCCGTAAAGCGATGATGAGTGCTTCACAATGTATCCGCTTTCTATCAGCTTGTTCGCGATGCCTTGGGAGTATGGTCCGGATATTATCTGTATGTCATATCCCCCCCGGACCTTTTCTATGCCAGCTATCTGTTTTTCGTCGAGGTCTAGGTGTAGTTTGGGGTCTCTGAGCTGTAGCACAGCCTCGTAGTATCCGCTGTTTTGTTTCCGGCATGATTCGCACTTGACTTTTTCAGGGGTAATCTCCCAGGATATCTCTTTTGTGAAGTTGTTTCTGCCAACCCTGCCTTCGATGAATGCCTTTATCCTCATCTTGCCAGCGACCTCCTCGTATTCCACATCTTTTACCTTGATCTCTGCCTCAGAGGGGGGTTTTATGCTTTTTTGTGCGAGGAGGGACATCATGTCGTGTTTGTAATCGTACCACTGACCCTTGAAGAATATTTTACCGCATACGCACTCTCTGTATTTCTCAGGCACAACCTGTAGGGGGTGCGAGTGTATGTAGCATTCCGGGCACAACCCAGTTGAGGGTTTGCCGCACTTGGGACATTGAAGCGAACTCATGGAGGGTATTTATAGGATGATTTCATATAAAATAGGGCTATGGCAAGGAATAAAGAGCAGGCGAAAAAAGAAGAGCTTGTTAAGGCTAACAGAGTCCGGAAAAGGGCTCCTGTGTGGGTTTTCGCCAAAACAAACAGGGAAGTCAGAGACAGCCCGAAAAGCAGAAGGAACTGGCGCAGAAGCAACATATTCTAGATTCAGTTGATTTTCTTAAGTGGCGGCATCTCAGGCGCCTGAGGTTTTTCACGCTCAGGCAGTATGTGCTTGAGATAAAAAAGTATCCTCGCAACATTCTCAGGGTCTTCAAAGTGACGCTGCAGCTGAAGATGTTCTTTGATGATTTTCTTGTCGTCTGCTGTGACCTCCTGTCCGAACCCGTTCATCTTTAGAAGATAGTGTATACGGAGGATGTCCATTGCGCCCCCTTCTTTTCTGGAGGTCTGAAGATATCCTGCGAAGCCGTCTAACTCCTTTTTAGCCATCGGATAGTCCAAGCCAATGTCTCGCAGGTAGACTGACTGCTCTGCTAGCTTGTCAAGCCATCCTTGGCTGCGGTAGTCTTCGAATTGTCTGCGCATGCCCTCAAGGTCGCGCTCAGTCATCTCTTGAGGTCTGCCGAGCACCTTCAGGTGATAGTGTATCTTGGATGTTTTAAAACACGTTACCATCCTCTGGAACTCAAGGTCGCTTACTGCCTTAGACACCTCATGTCGTCTGATTCCTTCCCCGACGCCGAGCTCGTGCATAAGATACCTAGCCTCAAGATCAGTCATTGAATAACTATTTCGTGGAACACCTGGCTCAAGAGAGGCTATCAACTTCCGGTCAGATTCTGTCATCTCCATCCAATCACCCTCAAACTTGGGTGGTGTGAGAAGCGGGTAAGGCTTTGTGCGGGTTAACTCCATCATTAGATACTGGGAATTATAGGGCAAAAAAGGGGGAGGATTATATATGTGGGTGTAGAATAACTGTTTATGGGTAGGATTTGGTTTTTCGCGATTTTTGTCGTTGCGTTGGCGGCTTTAATGTCAGCTTACGCGTACCCGATGGTAGGAGATGAGGTCGCAAGCCACTGGAACGCAAAAGGCGAAGTCAACGGATACATGAGCCGCAGTTGGGGGCTGTTCCTTTTGCCGGCATTCATGGCTGGCTTGGTTGTTCTTTTCGCTGTTATACCCAGTATCGATCCGCTCAGAAAAAACATTGAAGGATTCAGAAATTATTATGAAGGATTCATCGCGTTGATTCTTCTTTTCATGCTGGTGCTGCACGCACAAACTATACTCTGGAACCTCGGCTTGCAGGTGAGCCCTGCAAAGACGATGCCGCCGATGCTGGGGGTACTATTTTATGGTGTGGGCATGCTGTTGGAAAAATCAAAGAGAAACTGGTTCATAGGCATACGGACGCCGTGGACACTCTCATCAGATATTGTCTGGGACAAAACCCACAAACTCGGCGCGAAACTCTACAAGATATGCGGGGCCCTATCGTTCGCAGCAATACTATTTGGGGGATACGAGATAATCGTCTCAGTAGCCCCGATATTAATCTCCAGCGCATACCTGCTCATATACTCCTACCTGGAATACAGGAAAATCAACCCTTAGGTTCTGTGTGCCATATTAGTCTGGGACTCACCCACTCAAGCCCAGGCTTTCCAGTATCTGGGTCTATAACTGCACCATCAAATACTGCCCAGCTGCGCTGCCTAAGACGCTTGATTCCTGCGGCATCAAGCTGCCTGTCGAAGGTCTCCATCCTCTCTTTTTCAAATGGCATCCGCGGATCCTTTTGGTCAAATTCTGCCCCGATGAAAGTTAGGGCACGATATAGGTGGTAGTATTCAGCACGCAAATCCAGTATGCCTATCCCGTATTCATGAGCAACCCTGGCAAGAGATAAGGTGAATGTTCTGTTTACCATGCTAACGTTTGAGTGATATACTTGACCGGGGCATAGGTGTTTTCTCTGGTCTTCTGTGACCCTGCCGCGTTCCTGGTCCTGTGAGGCAACACCCACGTTCCACTCCCTCATTCCGTTTGGGTTCTGCTGTTCAGTGAGCCTAAGCTTGTTTATTAGACGGTCCATCGAGTCCTGCACTAGGAAAACAGTGCCTAGCCTGCTCCGGTCAGACCAAGAAAGGTTCTTCGAAAGAGATGCAGTATATCCTCTGACAATGCTTGTGTCCTTTGAGGATAAGCCGAAGATGGCGTGGATTTTAGGCAGTATCTCACTGTCTGATATTCTTGGAAGCACTGACTGCCGTCTGTCCTCAAGAAGGCCGGCTAACAATTGGTCTGGTTGTTCGCCTTCTTCAACGCATTTCTGTATTGAGCGCAGGAACTTGACAGCCAGAAGCTCCCCAGATGATGATTTACTGAGGAACACCATCTGCTCCTGCTCTGTCTCACCTAGCGTTCCAAGAAAGTTCCGCCATCCCTCGCTCGGGTTCGCACACCCAAGCCTTTCAAACAGCTTGGGCAGGGTCTTTCTTGCTTGACCGACATATGCTGGGTCTGGAAGCTCAACTGACAGCCGCCTCATATCCTGAACCAATTCTTTAGTCGTCATATGTTTCCCTTTAAGGTGTTGGCGAAAGACATTAGTTGCGCGAAAGCCTGTGGGTCCCTGAGGTCTTGGATCTCATATTTTATGGGAGCTTCTGAGAAATTGATTCTTAGGCCGTTTATTCCAAGGCTGCGGAAATCGTTGACTGCTGACCTCTGGCTTTTGGATTTAGATGCTGCAAGAAGCGAGGTGGTAGAGTCAATCATGCCAAGCGCCTCAACAATGTTGTCGGGGTCCGCAAATAATGTTTCATTATGGATTGTGTGCACTAAAGCCTGTGAGACTACGCTTATTCTCAGATTTTTTGTCTCGAAAAACCTGGCCTCAAGGTCAAATCCTGACTTCAGATTTATTCTGTCGCCCATCCCATCCAAAGCATCATTCACGGTTTTTAGGTCTCCCACAAAAGTAAAAGACGGCCTGAACCCGTGGACACTGCTCTCAAACGACGTGTTGGGTATGAAGGTTATAATTCCTGCATGAGGCAGCAGATAGGTGTGTAGCAGGTGACTTCCAAATGTCAAAAACACTCTCCTTTCCATGGGGGTCTCATGCACTGGTTTGCCAAGGTGAGACAATATCGAAGGGTTGGGCAGACTAGCTGATGAGAAAGCCGTCAGCCCCTGCATGGGGAAGAATATATCCCATATGCGCCTGATTTCTTCTTCAGCAGTTGGCTTTGCCTTATCGCCAAAACCCATCAAACCCATGTCCTGGGTTCTGGCAGGTTTTGTGGACCTTTTTTCAGACTGCATTTTTCACGTGACCGTATGCCCTTAGCGCCGCCACACACCCGTCGCCGACTGCTTTCGCAATCTGGGGTATCCCGCCTGTGACATCACCTGCTGCGAAAACGCCAGATAGGTTGGTTTCCATGTCGCGTGTGACTTTTATGAAGCCGCGCCCGTCAAGTGCGACCCCGGCCTCAGTTGCGAGCTCAGTCGATGGTTTGCTGCCGACCGCGATGAATACGCCGCCGACATCGAGTGATTTGCCGGATGATAGTTTGATTGAGCTGACAATGTCAGCACCTGATATTTCAGCGAGTGAGTCTTTGACGTATTCCACCCGGGAATTTTTTAGCTTGTCCTGAATCAACTCCTCAGCAGAAAGCGTTGGGGAAATTAGGTATGTTTTTTCCACGAGCTCTGAAAGGTATAGTGCGTCTTCACACGCCATGTTTCCGCCGCCAATGACAGCCACAGTCTTGCCCTTGAAGAACGGGCCATCGCATGTTGCGCAGTATGAGACGCCGCGTCCTGCGAATTCTTCCTCGCCCTTGACCTTAAGTTTCTTGTGTTGGCCGCCCATCGCAAGGATGACTGCAGAACACTTTATCGTCCTATCCCGTAACATGACCTCCTTCACCTTCTCAGAGAGGCTTAGGGATTTTACTTCGTCGAATATGAAATCTACTCCGAGTGATTTGGCGTGCTCCTCCATCTTGGATGCGAGCTCGACACCAGATATTAGTTTGTCTCCTGGCCAGTTGCCTATCTCGTTTGTCAGAAGCATCTGACCGCCAGTGCCCATCCGCTCAACAATGACTGTCTTTAGCTTTCGCCGGACACAGTATATGCCGGCAGTCAATGCGGCAGGCCCGCCACCCACAATAACAACGTCGAAATCCATGCACTATACCCTTAGGAAAGCCTCATTTTAATAGCGACCTGTCCGCCTTTTGAAAGCTCAGATACAAGCTCCCGTTTAAGATCTGATGATGCCTTATCTGCAGATACTGCGAGGGTTCTGGGGCAGGTGAATGTGCTTTTGCGGATGACAAAATCCGTTGGGTGAGTGAGTGTTAGCTCCTGGTGTCCGCGGGCGGTGATGGTGTCTGATACGCCGTTACATTCGATGGATACCTCAAGGATAGCATCTTCGCTTCGTAATCTCTGCTTGAACTTTTCAGGCAGATCCGCCATTGTCTTGTCTGATGCGACGGCGAATATGCAGTCGCCGCGGGGTGTGAGATTTTCTTCTGCTGTGAACTCGGACGTGGTCTTGTGAAGGCACAGGACGTTTGCGTGCCCCCTTGCGCAGACTTTAATCTCCACCTGTGACCACCTTCAGGGCCTTGTCGTAGTCTGCGTCAACCCTGAGTCTTTTGAAGTAGTTGACTATGTTCGCCACATCACGCTCGAGAAACTCCCTGGCCTGAGGGTGGTCCAGCAGCACGCCTGCAGAGAAATCTATCACAACCGGTTTTGACCCGTCATCTAGTATGTTATACTCTGAAAGGTCTGAGTGCACAAGCCTGAGCTTGTACATCTTCCGCATGTAGTCGACGATTGTTGTGTAGTATCCTCCAGGATCTGCGGGGTCTTTGTCTTTAAGCCGTGGGCTGGGAATGCCGTCCTCACCTATGAACTCCATGACGAGTACGTTTTTGTTAAATCCTATCGGGCGAGGGGAGCTTACGTGGCCTTGAACACGGGAGAGGTTCTTGAATTCTTTGGAAGCCCACAACCCTATGAGCTGGCGCCTGTTCTTCCATGAGCTGAACCTGGGGTCGCCTCTGACGTACTTGCTCATGTTCTTGAAATCAGACGCCTCCACCATGTATATCTTGATTGCGACCTCACCCCAGTCGCCTGTCCCGTGATATATGTGAGCCTCCTTTCCAGCCGACACAATACCAGTCAACTCGTCAAAAAATCCCTTACGTATAAGTTGTTCAAGGGCGATAAGGGTCTGGTTGTCAAACACCGACTCGAAAACTTTGCGACTTGGGGCGCGCCTGCGCTCAGACTTGAGCCTGCTTATATCCATTTGCTCAAGCATCTTGTCAGCTTCCATCAATTACTTAAATAAGAAGCCCCCTTTATTTAGTAATATGAGCGTTGCAGAACCCATCAAAACAAGAAACGTCGACGGAATAGACGGGCTCATCACAGTTATCGTACAAGACGAGAAGACATCGGAGGTGCTGATGCTCGCCTACGCCAACGAGGAGGCACTAGAAAAAACACTGCAAACAGGTCTCGCACACTACTTTTCCACAAGCAGGAAGAAGCTCTGGCTTAAGGGCGAATCCAGCGGAAACACCCAGAAAGTCAGCGAAGTCCTTTTGGACTGCGACTCAGACGCCGTCATATACAAGGTCATGCAAAAAGGCGGCGCATGCCACACAGGATACAGGAGCTGCTTTTACAAAAAACTCACGAACAAAGGCGTTGAAGTGGTTGGTGAGAAGATTTTTGACCCTGAGAAGGTGTACGGAAAATAAAAAAAATCACTTAGCCTGTTCTGTCAACTGTAGTTTCAGCTTCTCAA
>CAYXON010000061.1:0-6498 GCA_964467145.1 uncultured archaeon
ATTTCGGCGTACTACTGCACGGTGGGGTGAGTAAGAAAAAGGCGCTGTTTTATAACTTTCTCTCACAGCTAACCTGCGTTTTGGGCGGGATAGCTGGATACTTCCTGCCAATAGAAGGATTCAAAGTCCTCATGCTCCCATTTGCGGCTGGAGGCTTCATCTACATTGCCGCATCGGATTTGATACCTGAGTTGCATAAGGAGGCTGATGTTGGCAAGTCCCTTAATGCCTTCATATTCTTCCTCATTGGTGTGGCATTGATGTTTGCAATTAAGTTAATAGCCCATGGAGGTGGATGAAAAGATGAAATGTGCTATGTGTGCGGACAAACAGTGTTACAACGGAAAAGACTGCACTAATCTAAAGGATGAGATAAGGAAGGAGTACGCGAAAAAAGAAAATCAGAGCATAATGAGTGCGGCAGCCGCAATCGAGGCTGAAGGCTACATGAAACTCACCCGCATAGAGGAGCTGATAGTCTTCTGCAAGAAGATGGGGTTCAAGAAATTGGGGTTGGCGTTCTGTATCGGGCTAGAAAATGAAGCTAAGCTAGTTCATGAAATATTTTCTAAAGAATTCGACGTCTGCTCAGTTTGCTGTAAGGTGTGTGCGTTCAGCAAAAAGGACTATGGTTTCAAGGAACTGGAAGGGGGTGGTAAAAGCTCCTGCAATCCCATTGGCCAGGCAAAGGTCCTAAACACGGAGAAAACAGACATTAACATACTACTTGGTTTATGCGTTGGACATGACATACTATTTACTGAATACTCTGAAGCGCCGGTGACAACACTTGCAGTTAAGGACAGGGTATTAGCCCACAACCCACTCGGGGCGATATACTCAAAATACTACAGAAAACGGAGGTTCGGGGTAAAGTGAAGTACGTCTACGGTCCCGTCCCCTCAAGGAGGCTTGGGTTTTCGCTTGGAGTGGACTTGACACCCCCTAAGGTGTGTTCATTCGACTGCGTCTACTGCCAGCTGGGCAAGACAACAAAAAAGACCCTGCAACGGATGGAATATATGCCTGTAAAGGACGTGATTTCTGAGGTGGAGGAATTCGTCGATTCTGGCCAGAAATGCGACTACATAACCATGTCCGGCTCAGGTGAGCCGACCCTCAACTCAGGGATAGGAGACGTGATAAGGGCAGTTAAGTCGATGTCTGACATCCCTGTGGCTGTATTAACAAACTCTTCTCTTATCTCAGACACATGTGTTCGTGAGGATATCTCATCAGCGGATGTTATCCTGCCTTCGCTTGACGCGTTAACACAAAAAAACTTCGAGAGAGTTAACAGGCCATACAATGGGGTGAAGGTCTCAGATATCACAGGCGGTCTATTAAAGTTGAGGGAGGAATTCGAAGGCATGATATGGTTGGAGGTGATGCTTGTCAACGGCTTAAACACTGACGACAATGAACTCCAGCTATTTAAGAAGGCAATTGAACTGATAAAACCAGACAAGGTCCACCTGAATACAGTAGTGAGGCCCCCTGCCGAGGAATACGCAAAACCTCTAACAAGAGAAAGGTTGGGGGAAATCGCAGACCTACTGCAAGCCGAGGTAATAGCAGAATTCAACAAAGAGGGTACCACCTCATATGAAGGTGAAAAAATTGAGTTAATACGCACTCTGTTGCGAAGGAGACCATGCACCATAAAAGACATATCATCGGCGCTCGGATTCCATGAAAATGAAACATTAAAGTATGTGGACGGACTTTTAGAGGACCACGTCATAGGCAAAAGTAGGCGAGGTAGTGGAGTATACTATTTCGAGAATTCAAAATGATTGTTTCTATTGCCAGTGGAAAGGGAGGGACAGGCAAGACCACGGTTGCGGTAAACATGGCTTTGTCTCTTGGTGACGTCCAGCTTTTGGACTGCGATGTCGAGGAGCCTAACTGCCACATATTCCTTAAACCGACAGTGAACAAAACCGAACCAGTTGAGATAACTGTGCCAGAAATTGATGATCGCTTATGCGACTACTGCGGTAAATGCGCTAAATTCTGCCGCTACAACGCATTGGCGGTGACTCAGGGGATAGTGATGAAGTTCACGGAACTATGTCACAGCTGCGGAGGCTGCATGCTAGTATGCCCCCAAAAAGCCATAACCGAGGTCCCCAGGGTTATAGGGGAGGTAAGGCACGGTAATAAAGACGGCATAGATTTCTCGTACGGTATCTTGAACATAGGCGAGGCTATGGCAACGCCAGTCATAAAAAAAATGAAAAAAAGCATAACTGGAGATAAAGACGTCTTAATCGACGCCCCACCAGGAACATCATGTGCCGTCATAGAATCCATCAAAGACAGCGACTACTGCCTGCTTGTCGCTGAACCAACACCGTTCGGCTTAAACGACTTGAAGCTTGCGGTGGAGATGCTGGAGTCACTTTCCATCCCCCACGGCGTCATCATAAATCGCGACGGCATCGGAGACGATAAAGTCCTAAAATACTGCGAGGCAAAATGCATACCCGTCCACCTAAAGATTCCGCACGACCACAGGATAGCTGAACTCTACTCCAACGGAATACCCTTCACGCAGCAGATGCACGAATACAAGATAATCTTCAAAGATGTCTTCAAAAAAATCAAGGAAACAGTAAAATGATTGGTGGGTTAACTTAAGATGAAGCAGTTGACTGTGATAAGCGGCAAGGGTGGAACCGGCAAAACGAGCATAGTGGGAGCCTTCGCTGCCTTAGCCGAGAATAAAGTATTGGCTGACTGCGACGTGGATGCCGCAGACCTGCACCTACTCCTGCAGCCAAAAGTAATAGAAGAACAAGACTTCAAGGCGTTGAAGAAAGCAGTCATAGACGAGTCCAAGTGCGTCAGATGCGGGGCGTGCGTTGAACACTGCAGGTTTCAGGCAATAGAGAACTACTCAGTTAATCCATTATCCTGCGATGGTTGTGGAGTTTGTGAGTACGTCTGCCCGGTTAACGCAGTTCGACTGGGGGATAAGGTTGCGGGAAAAGCTTACATCTCAGAGACCCGGTTTGGACCGCTCTGTCACGCTAGATTGCATCCTGGGGAGGATGCATCAGGAAAGCTTGTGACATTGGTTAGAAATAACGCCCGAAAGATTGCAGAGGAAAAAGGACATGATCTGATAATAATAGACGGTTCGCCCGGGATAGGATGCCCTGTAATAGCCTCCCTTGGGGGGGTTGACTTAGCCTTGATAGTGACTGAGCCTACGCTTTCTGGCATACATGATTTAGGTAGAATACTTGAAGTCACAGAACATTTCAAGGTCAAGTCACTGGTTTGCGTAAACAAATGTGACATCAACCTGAAAAATACAGCCGATATAACGGAGTATTGCATGAAAAGAGGAGTTAATGTAGTTGGTAAAATACCATATGACCAAGTTTTCACCAAGGCTCAGATTGAGGGTAAAACAGTTATCGAATATGAAAAAACCCGCGTATGTGATATTTTAAAAGACATGTGGGCTAAGATTGAAAAGCAGTTAGGAAATGACTGAAGTGAATAAATTCATTGTTCGGGGTGTAAAAAAGCTTTTTGGATTGACTAGGACGAAGATTAGGTTGGCACATGAATCAAATACTGTCTATGTCAAGCCAAGACCGCTCCCCCTGGTTGAACTGCTTTCAAACACCCGGATAGAAACAGTAGATGATGCTGAGGATAGGTTAGGCGAATTAATATCTGCCATTGATTACAGCAATCCCCGATCAGTCTCCTCCACAACCCTTGAGCTGATGGATATCATTGAAGGCGTTAAATACATGTTTGAGCCACCTGAATTATGTGTCCTTTTGGAAGATGACGACTTTAAGAAAATCGAGAAACATGCCAGTGACGGCGAAAAAATAAACCTCCTGATTATGAGTGAAAAACGACTGGCTGGGATAAACATTTATGTGGGATATGAACCCCCTAAAGGAGTTCTGCACTTAGGACGGGTGCCCACCACATTATCATATTCCCTAGCATACGCCTTTAATTCTAACATACTCTCCAGCGATATGGAGTTAAAAAATACCAGGATTATGTTGGGGCATCAAACACTCATCTTAAACTCGATATCTCATGCAATACAAAATTATGGGGCAAAGGCGCTATGATGAAGTTAACGATAGTCTACGACAATGAGACGACAAGGAAGGATTTGACCCCTGCATGGGGGTTTGCCTGCGTCATAGAAGCAGGTAAGAAAATACTTTTTGACACAGGATGGGATGGAAACATACTACTCTCAAATATGCGAGCACTAGGCCACAAACCCGAAGACATCGACGCAGTCGTACTCTCCCACTGGCACTGGGACCACATAGGAGGCCTGCCAACAGTGCTTGCCGAAACAGAGGGCATAGAAGTCATTGTGCCGGATTCATTCTCAAAACACCTGAGGCAAGAAATTAGCAGAAACCACAAGCTTAGGGTGGTTAAGAAACCAGAAATGCTGTTTGACGGCGTATATTCTACTGGAGAATTGGAGGGGCACTTCGGGGACATAAAGATAGGTGAACAATCCCTTGCAGTTGAAACATCAAAAGGATTAGTTGTGGTTGCGGGATGCTCTCACCCCAGTGTAGAGAAAATACTAAAAGCGTCACGCCTGTTTGGCGACGTGTACGGTATAGTTGGCGGATTTCACGGATTCGATAAATACGAGGCTCTTAAAGATTTAAGCCTCATAGTGCCGACGCACTGCACACAACACAAAAGGGAAATTTTTGAAGGATATAAGGACAATGTAAAAGTCGGCGGGGTTGGCTGGAGGATATCACTCGATTAAAGATGAAGACAAAACACCCATAACATCTGTATTTTGGGATGCCTTATTAGGCATCCACCCTATTATTATGGGTGTAGTATAAACTTCAAAGAATCATATAATCCAGAAAGAAGAGGTGATTAAAACCTACGGCGAAAAAGTGATGGAGCATTTCAACAACCCGAAGAATGTTGGTGAAATACCGGATGCAGATGGGATAGGGGAAGTCGGAAACAGCCACTGCGGTGACATTGTGCGGATATTCATAAAGGTTTCTGATGACCGAATCACCGATATAAAATTCAAGACCTTTGGCTGCGCTGTAGCAATAGCGACAAGTAGCATCACCACAGAACTGATTAAGGGCAAAACAATAGAGGTCGCGCTAAAATTTACAAATCAATCTATCATCAACGAACTGGGTGGGTTGCCAGCCAAAAAAATACACTGTTCCCTGCTAGCAATAGACTGCCTACAAGAGGCCATATACGACTTTTTTTCAAGAAATAAACGTGATATCCCCCCAGACCTACAGCACCTTCACCAAAGGGTAACCCAGGAAAAAGATATGGCAAAACATTAATTGTGAATACTGTACAAAAATAAAGATGACTCCTCTTTGGTTATTTACACCCTGTAATATTCTCTCCTGAAATCAGCTAGTTTACTACATCTTGTCGTATCCTCCCTCATTTCCAGGTAGGTTTACTACAGGTTGTAGCCTAATCAAGTAGGAGAAAACTTAAGTTTGTCTTTGCCCCTAGCCGTGGTGGGCATCAGGTACGCTGAGAATAAGGGAAAACGATACTAATACGCCTGTTTAGGTCGTAACTCTATGTATACGTTTTAGGAAAATAAAAAGGCCAAAAGCCTTGAATAAGCTTTCCATAGCATTAAAACTAGAATAAACCGAAATGTGTTCCAAATAAAGTTTACTACAGGATGTAGTACTCTCAGCAGACAGTTTGTCTGCTGGCGCGCAAAAATCCACAGGTTTTTAGCGTATCAAGCGATATGACACAGAATGTAGCAAACCTTATACACTAAAGTATATAGGTTGCTAAAAACCAAAAATTCGAGGGATATAACCCTAAAAGAATGTTTCAAAAAATAAACCTTAACAGCTATAGGTCTGGGGATTAAACAGGCTATTGAACTAGTATGTTGCACCAGAACAAACAGATGGCTTACAATATGTACTTCTGTCCATTACATTTTTGTGTGAATAGATTCTAATTAATCATTAGGCAAATATTTTTTTAGGTAAATATAATTTTAAATAGTCTTTAAGCAAGTAGATGGCGAAGCCCCATAAGATGGGTATCATGCCTAGATTCTCATAGTCTCTATCTCCTCCGATTTTTAAGTATCTATAGATTATAATCGAGGTAGCGAATAGTAGAACTCCTACTATGGTGATAACATAAAATTTTGAAAATGAACCAACTTTTCTACTCTGCTTTTGATTAGTTGATACCTCGACTTTATTGTCCTCATAGGGCGTTTTAATAGAGGATATATCATGATCTAATGAATCTTTTCCCTCCTGTAAAGCCATGAAGATGAAGGGTGTTGCAGCAACAGTGAAAGGTATAAGAACTAAGATACCTGCTCCAAACCCCCATGAAATTGTGAAATAAGAAAATACTAAAAAACCGAAAATTAATATCGCGAATGTTGAGATATATTTAAAATTTTTATTAATAAAATTCATTTTTAGATTAAATTATGTA
>CAYXON010000062.1:0-6470 GCA_964467145.1 uncultured archaeon
TATCGGGAAGTCGTAGTTAGAGTGTATGTTGTTTATCGCGTTGCCGTCTGAGTCGTATCCGTCATACTCAAGTTGTATCGGTATGGTGTTGGTACCTGTTGTCGCGTTCGGGGTTATGAGATAGCTTACTGAAAGGCTTGCTGGTGAGGCCTGGCTTATTGTTCCGAGGTAGAATTTTTTGCTGGTCCTTATCGCGGGTGTGTCAGGTATCGTAACCTCCACGTTGTTGGCGTTTCTCGTGCCTGTGTTTTTTATCACAAGCGTCAGCGTGCCACGCTCACCCGGTTCGAGCGCTGGGTCGTATGTGCTGAGTGTGTAGTCAAGCATCAGGTTTGAGCGCGAGTTTACTGCGTAAGTGTTTCCGCTGACTATGACGTAGCTTTGGCTTTGCGTAAATCCTGTCAGACATCCTATCATCATCAGTGCCATAATGTTTTTCCAGTTCATTTTCATTTTTCCTCTTTTTTCCCTAAGTATTTTTCGCCCAAAACGAGCGCGCTCGTGACAACCGTTAAAGCCGCTATCATGCAGCATAACACGCCTATTGACATCATTCTACCAAGGTCGCTTAGGACCTTGAGCTCCCCCATAGACATTGCCTGAAATCCTATGAGTGCCGCGATGGTTGTGGTGCCCATCGGCATCGCAACGACCCTGACCGTCTCAGCCATGGCCTCTCTTATTTTGAGTTTTCTGAGTTCTATCCTGAACCTCGACACTATCTGTATGCCGAAATCTATGCCTATCCCCATTATCATCGATGCCCCGCCTGATGTGACGTTTGTGACCTCCCAGCCTAGAAGCCCCATAAGCCCGAAGGTCCAGGTTACGCCGAATATTATCGCGGTAAGCGATGTGAGGCCGTACCTGAGTGACCTGAACATCATTATTATTATGAAAAGTATACCCACCATCGAAAACATAGAAGTTCTCGCCATGTCTGGCGACAGTGTCCTGTGCATCGACGTTGACGTTGCGAAATCCCCGCTAAGGCTTGCTTTCACACCAGCTGGTGCGGGTGTTGACTCAACTACACGCGTCATGTCGTCATATACCTCCTCGTCGACTGCGTCCGGCATTAGGCTGAGCTTTACGAGCGTCATGGTGTAGTCGCTGCTGACGTAAGTCTGCGACTGCGGGTTTTTTGCTAGCGCATCCTTTATCGACTGTATGCTATGGGGTATCCTGCCTTCGACTTCGACCATGTCCGCAGCTGATGCAGCTGATTCAACACTCTCAACTAGTGCTGCATTTTCTGCCAAAAGCCTTACGTACTCCATGACTTTAGGCTCTCTCACGTCCCTCACCTCATTTGAGCCGCCAACAACCGGCTCTATTTCAACAACCATGTTCCCCGACTTTACGCCGCCGAATTCGTCGCTTATCTTGTTTAGTGAGCTTATTTCGTCGTAGGTGTCTGGTATCATGTCGGAGTTGTCCTCGACCTTCTGCTTAAGCATGGAGTTACCGTACTGCGCCAAAGCTGAAAGAAGTATTATCAGAACTATTATCGCATATGGTCGCGAACCCACAAGGTCCCCGAACATCCAGGCAAGCCCCTTATTTCCCTCCATTTTTTCTCCTCCTTTTGCAGACTATTTTTTCTATTATCTCCTGTGCGGTGTTCTCCTCGAATACGATGAATGCGGGGTTTATCACCATCGACGAGATGACGCAGTAGAATATGCCGAGTGCAAGGGTTTTCCCCAGGTCGTGGAGCATCGGCATAATGGACAATGTGAGTGCGAGAAACCCGACTATGGTGGTTGATGAGGAGCCGAGTATCGCAGTCCCAACCTCGTCAAGTGATATCCTGAGTGAGTCTTCCTGTGTTTTCCCGTCTTCTCGCTCCTGCTCATATTTGCTCACAAGGAATATGCTGTATTCGACGCCAAGCCCAAGTATCATTGCCCCAAGCCCTGCTGTGACAAGCGATAGCCTTATGTCAAGCCATCCCATGGTGCCGAGCGTCCAGATGAGCGCGAACGCGAGCGGGTTGAAGACAAGATAACCTCTCAGAAGTGAGCGCTGGATCAGGATGAGTATCACAAGTATGATTGCTGAGGAGAGCACTATCGTGTATGCGGCGTCGCGAACGAGGATGTCAGCTATCAATACCCTAAGCGACGGTGACCCGGTCACATGCACTGATATCCCTGGTGGTGTCGGGGTCTGGTCGACGTCCTTTTTTATCGCATCCATCAAGGCAGTTATCTTCTCCTTTCCAGAGCCGATGTTGGACTTCACCATCATGGTCGTGGCGCTGAAGTCCCTGTTAAAAAAATCCGATGAGCGCGGCACAGAATCCAGCACGCGCTTCACACCATCTGCGGTCTGGGGCACGCCCCCACTGTATTCGAAAATCGCGGCAGCAGACATCACACTGTCTACGCTCGACTCAGAGCTCACCTCATCTGAGAGATCCTCTAGCATCTTCATCACCCGTGGGTCCCGTATGTCCCTGACTGCGTTTTCGCTTGTTATTTGGGGGTCGAGCTCCACGAGCATGAAAACAGTGTCTTGCCCTGAGAACGTGTCCCTTACCCTGTTGCTCAAAACCATCTCAGGCATGTCGTTTGGTTGAAGCTTTGAAAAATCAGTCTCAAGGTATATCCTCGGGATTCCAGCAAGCATGAAGACTGTTATGAGAAGAGTAATTGCGAGGAATGCGTGGTTCCGGTTCACCTGTAGGTGCGCAAGACGCCCATACGCCCTCTCTAAACCATTAGTCATGGGTGGTTCCTCCAAGCCCCCTCCAAATTAGCTTAAGCTGTTTTGCGTATGTCTTTTTTATCTTGTCTGGGTTGTCTGGCAGAAGCGTTATCGCCACTCCATACAGTACGGATGCGATAAGGAGAAGGGCTGTGTCGACTTCAGTATTCTCTGGCAGCTCACCTGACTTGACAGAATCAACTATGAGATCCCTAAGCAGCTCTCCTATGCATCTGTTTGGTGTTTCGGTAACTCCCTTGAAGTCTTTGAATGCAATGAGTTTTTCAGCGTCACCCACGTCCGAGCAGTCTATCCTGCCCGGGTTCCTTGTTATGTGCACTATCATCTCACCCATCAGGGTCGGGTTCGCAGATATTTTGTCTGCTGTGACATCATAGATGAGGGCCAGTTTTTCAAAGTTGCTAAGACCCTCCTTGTTGGCTACTCTCCAGCTGAGTTCTATGCTCAAAAGCTTCAGGTAGTAGTCCAGAAGGTCTGTCTTCTTGTGGAAATAATTGTAGAACGTGACCTCCGACACCGAGGCTCTCTCGCACATGTCTTTGACAGGTATGTCTTCAAGGGGCCTCTTGCTCATCTGCCTTATGGCCGCGTCAAGTATTGCCAGCTTGGTCTTGGCGTTTTTCCTCTCACGCAGGGGTATATCCTGAAGCTGTTTCATCCTCCTAAAATATGCAATACAAGAATAAAAACTTAACACTACTAAAACATTATAGTGGACTTAACTAATTTCTAGCTTATTTGGGGCTCTTTAATCTCATGGCCTAATATGTAAATATCATGGTTTTTGACTTTTCCAGCGAGCGAAACAAGGATTGTTCGTTCACATCAAAAAACAACCTTGGAGTAGCTCTTCTCATAAAAGGTGATGTTGGGGAGGCGATAAACCAGCTAAAACAGGCGTCAGATGACGCTAAGGGCGGCTTAAATCAGAGCGTCCACGTGAACCTCGGTATCGCATACCTCCGAGCAGGAAAGTTACTTCACGCGAAAAACGAGCTGATGATAGCGTGTGAGAAGACACTCAAAGGATTTGACGCGGAGGTTGCTGAAGAATGCCGCAAATACCTTGAAGACACAGACTACATCAAAAACTGCGAGCTCACAATAGGGGACGTCCGGGGCGAGCTCATACTTGCTGCGCCAAAGACAACTAAGAAAACTGGCGAAACAACAGGCGCATACTCCCCCCTTTTGCTCCAACAGAGGAAAAAGGAGGTCTTTGAGGGTGCAAGACAGTTCATGGATCAAATCCACCTGTCAATGTCTTCTGGCGGCGTCCAGAAAATAACGGATGTATCAAGTGGGAAAGTAGTTCGGGTCGAGGCTTGGGAGTATGAGGCGTGGACTTACTGCAGAAAACACGGCTGCGACTACGAAATAACCTACACAAACCCAGCAGACGATTCAGCACTCACATACTTCTCCAAAAACCAGCACCTGATGGGGCCAGTAAAAAAAGTAACATCCTGCGGGAAAACTCACTGGGTCAGAATAGACGGCAGCGTCTACCCGGAAAACGACGGAGTAATATCCCAGACAGCACTCGGTGAATGCAACTGCTTCATAACCAAGATGCGGGAAAAAGCAGAGGTCAGAAATATCATGAACGCACTAAACAAATGCAGGCGAACTGGGGTGATGAACCACGCATCATACACGAACTCCAGCTGCGACACCTACTCTGAGACATCACACGACTGGAGATTCAAAGAAGAAGAAACCACCAAAAAAGTATTCGAAGCCGAGATAACAATCGAAGGGGAAAAAACAAGTTCTCACCAGTCAACAGAGCCTATACTCCTGCACTAAAAAGCATATTTATTGCATTCCTTCCCCATATCCTAACAGGTGCATAAATGATAGGTTTTGGCATTCCTGAAACAGGCACATTCAACTCACTCTATAAAGAGGAAGTGGGCGCTCCGCCCGGACTTCTTCAACCTGACGCATTAAGACAGCAGCCAATAACTCCAGCTGATGTGCTGCCGAAGCTTCAGGGCTCCAGCGACACCCCCCTCACACGGCTTAGGGCTTCGATGCCCCAGATTGAGGGCATACACGGCTTCAAGGACACATTCATACAGGCGATGAGCCCTAAAGACCTTGAGTCCATACAGTCTCTTCTCGCAGCTGACCCAAGACTTGACGGATTTGCGGACGTATTCGCTGACGCGCCTGAAATCACAAGCCCTTTTGAGCGCGCAGCATTCATAGAGGCTGGCGTCGCAAATGGACTTAAGGCACTTTCTGGAAATTACCCGCTCTCAACCTCAGGTAACACGGCTTTTGCTCAGTTCATTAAATTCTACCACGGATACCTCGCACCCTTCCCTGACAAAACCGAAACCGAGGACGCGACATCCCTTTTCGAGCTAGCCGCAAGCCGCGAGAACGCGGCCGAAGGAGTCAACAGATGGGATGTATCCGTCAACTACGACAAATTCGGAAACATACTCGCAGCAGCATCAGGACAGCTGATACCTGGTGGCACACTATGGAACGAGCACACATGGCGCATGCAACACAACTCAATGCGAGGCTCAAGGGCGGGAACCAACGCCTTCACACAATTCGAACAAGACATGGTACAAAGGGGTGCGCAGAGGGTGATGATAGAAGTCGACAACCCATTCGCGCTCGCAGACGCGCCAGAAGCGCACGACATGTCAAACCCAGCACTAAGACGCCGTTTCTGGGCTGAGGAAGGCCAGTCAATGGACCCCTACGACAGGTTCAGGTTCTGGGGGCAGAAGCAAGGATTTAGCATGCTTGTCGCACTCGTCAGCAGAACCGACCCAGTAACCGGCGAGACCGTGATTGTGCCAGAAGCCGCCAACAACAGCCAGATACCACTTCCCGGAAACGAGGAAGGCTGCAGGACAATATGCTCAATGGTCAAACCCTCAACAGACGCTGAAAGACGCGAGAGCGAATCACTCGGCGGACAAGCAAGAGACTTCCTCACATCACAATCCCGGGCAGGCGCAAGACTTTTAGGCATCAACCCAGCCGACATAGTCGGCGGAATGCCGATGAACACATTCATAAACACATACTCCGGCATGCAGGCCACAATAGCAGACGACTACGCGCAGGCCGCAGAATACAAGGACGCAATGTCAGACATGGCAAGAGCTGAGACGATACTTGTCAGAGTCGACCCACTAAGTCCGACAGGGCTTGCAGCACTAAAAAACAGGGCAGACAACGAAGCAAACCGCCCTGATTCTGGAAAAAAAAAATTAACTGACGAAGTCAGGACAGTAGTCCTCGACCACTCACAGCTAACACCCGATAACCCACTGATACCCAAGGCGTTGGGTGTGCTCGCAAGGATTGGCGGCGATGACATAAACACATTCGACGAAACCATAGCCCTTGTGATGAACACTAAAGTCCACCAGGACATAGACTCGCTTGTGAAAAACGGAGGCGACGCATCAGCAAAACTTGACGAGCTCACGAGTAAACTCCAGCAGTTCAAGCTTGACGAGAGCCAGTGGAAGGCCGCCACAGGCGACAGCCGTGACTGGCGCTGGGAGAGCGTTGACGCGATGGCTGGGGCGCTCCAGAACCTTAAGGCCGAACTTTCGGGGATGCCTGCTGAGCAGCAGACTCAGGTGATGCAGCAGTACCTGCAGAATATGAACAGGTTCATGAACTACTTCTTCCTCCAGACCAAAGGCGACGAAGTCACAGGGCTTGTGTCCGCCAACATGTCTCCAAAGACTGGGAAC
>CAYXON010000063.1:0-6421 GCA_964467145.1 uncultured archaeon
AAAAGCTTATAAATTACATTATCTCAAAGATGGGTACTCATCTGTATGTTCCTCCCACACATTCGTGAAATCCCAATACGGTACATTAGAGTCATAAACATCTTGGGTACTGCTATAAAACTCACTGGCTGCTGAAGCCATAGTGCAAGTACAGGTGCCTATATTGTATTTACAACAAGATGATATTGCATTGTTCCACCAACAGTTGGTGACAGTTAAATAATTAGTTCCAACTAACCCACCTACATATTGACTTCCTGTAACTGTTGCTGTTGTGTATGAGTTTGTTATTGTTCCTCTGTTTTCGCCTACTAGTCCCCCCACTCTTTGATTTCCATTTGCGCTAGCTGTCGAATACGAGTTTAATATTGATGCTCCTGCATTATTGTATCCTACTAGCCCACCAGTATACAAGTTTGCTCCGATTACGGTTCCTGTTGAGTATGTATTGTTTATTTGTCCTTTGTTTATTCCTGTTATCCCACCGACGTAGCTGTTCCCACAATTTACTTGTCCTGATGATATTGTGTTTATTATGGCTGTGTTTACATCATTATAGCCTACTATACCACCTGCCCAGTCTGATATGCTGATTAATGTGCCCGTAAATTCTGCATTAATTATTTTCCCCATATTTTGTCCTGTTATACCACCAACTCTTTGATTTCCATTTATCTCTGTTGCTGATTGTGAGCTTTCTATCTGTCCTCTGTTTATTCCTGCTGTTCCGCCGACATAGTTGACCCCCCTTAAAACACCAGAAGATAGGCAATTGATAATATTCCCATAGTTATAGCCAGATATGAGTGACACATAATTACTTCCTGTAATATCTGCATTAACTACTTCTAGGTTTTCTATATTTGCTGAACTACCAGTGGTATAAAATAGCGCGACATTGTTTATTGTTGGTTTGTTTATGTATAGTCCGGTTATTGTGTATCCTTGTCCGTTGAAGTTTCCTGTGAATGTGCCTCCAATTGGTGTGAATCCCTCACCTGTTGTGTATGTTTGGTCGCAGTCTGCGAAGTTTATGTCGTTTTGCAGTGCGAAGCTGCTGCTAATGTAGTTTCTTACCCTGTCTAGGTCCTCGCATGTGCATAGGGGTATTGGATTTTGGCCTGTGTCAAAGCAGTTATTGCTACAGTCATTGTCTATTCCGTCTGTTTGTCCGTCGCAGTCATTGTCTTTTTCGTCTTCGCAGTATCCTACTTCATTTAGTAGTTTGTAGTTTCCGCATGTGCAGCTGCAGTCGCTGCAGTCGTCTGTGGTGTAAACACAGTCTGTTCCGCTGCAGCGGTAGTCTATGTATGAGTTGCCTAAACATCCGTCGCCGGTTCTTCCTGTCTCTGTTCCGTCTAGGTCGCAGTTTATGCATGTTTCGGCTCCGCATTCTGTGTCTCTTCCTTCGCAGGTGCTTGTTGTTGTGCAGTGGTAGAATTTTGCCGCGTCTGCTATTGCCGCGTCTGTTGTGTCTGGGTCTGCGTGTATTTTTATGTTTGAGCTGGTTCCCGTATCCAGATAGTATGTACCTATTAAGTTCCATTTCCCCCCGTTTGTTGTTTCGTCTATTGTTTTTGAGTTGTCTGTTCCGCCGGAGTATGTTACTGTTATTGGTGAGTTGTCTGCATAGTTTGATGCTGCAGGCCACCAGAGGTATATCTGGTACTGTCCTGGTGTTGTTATGTCTGGCGTGAATGTTGCACTCCCTGTTGATTCGTACCGGTACCTGTAGTTTGTACTATATTTTTGGGCGTTAGCTGTGCTTGTTATCCATGATTCTACTTCAGTATATACTGGTGCTCCTGCCGCGTTGTCTATTATTATCTCTTCGCAGCAGTCTGAGGTGTCTTCTCCGTCGATTAATCCGTCGCAGTCGTTGTCTATTCCGTCTTCGCAGTATCCTTCTTCAGTTTCTAGTCCGTATCCTGTGCATGTGCAGCTGCAGTCTGTGCAGTCGTCTGTGGTGTATGTGCAGGTTTCTCCTGTACATGTGTAGTCTATGTAGTTTGTGTCTATGCATCCGTCGCCCGTTCTTCCTGCTCCTGTTCCTTGTAGGTCGCAGTTTGTGCATGTTGTGCATCCGCAGTTGGTTGAGGTGCCCTCGCATGTTTGTGTGTATACGCAGCCTACGTAGTCGTTGCAGGTGTCTTCTGTGCATGTGTCTGCGTCGTTGCATGTTGTTGTGGTGTATGTGCAGGTGTTTCCATTTTGGCAGATGTAGTTTATGTAGTTTGTGTCTATGCAGCCGTCACCAACTCTTTCTGCGCCTTCGCCGGCTGTGTTGCAGTCTGTGCAGACTACGAGTCCGCAGCTTTCGTCTGTTTGTGCGCATGGTGGGTTGTTGAGGCATCCGGGGGTGTTTGATGTCACGTATATTTCGTAGGGTACGTCGCAGAGGTTTCCTGTGCCTTCGGGGCTGAAGCAGTCTACCATAATCTGGTATTCGCCTGCGGGCAGGTTTGTGCCTGTGCAGGTTCTGTCGAGCTGATACGCGTTTAGGTGGTATGTTGTGCATTCCCAGCTTGCTTGCTGTGGGTTGCTGCCTGGTCTCTGGCATTGGTTGGTTTGCCAGTTCACGTATATGTCGTAGGGGTTTATGTTGACTGGGGGGTCTGAGTTGAGTGTTTTTGAGCTGTAGATATGGACTGTCATGTCGCATACGGAGTCTGTTGTGAAGTTGTGATAGTTGTAGTTGTCGCCTGTGGTCTGGTATATCCCTGGTATCCCGCATCCTTCTTGTGAGGGGCAGTTTCCGCATCCCGTTATTGTTGTTGTGGTTATGGTGGTCGTGGTTGTTGTGCCCAGCTCTTCTGTCCCCTCCCACATAAGGTTCAGCTCAAGTTTTGAGAGTGTCGCAGACCCCGGGATTTGCACGTAGAATTTATTGCCTCCATCGCATGGCCCGCCATCAGTTATCTGGAATGGGTATTGAAGTTGTATTGTTTCCCATTTTTCTGCGCTGTCTTGGGTGCATGATACGACTTCTTCACCCCATGTGTTTGTCTCTATCATCCAAGCTCTCGCGGTCCACCCGCTGCGTGGTGTGTTTTCCTTGTATCCAGAGAGTATCCTTGATGATTTTACCTTATCTGTTGCGTCATCTTCTGCGGGTCTTTCATCTCCTGTCTGGTATATTATGTGTGCGCCTTCTGCGTCGACTGCCTCAAGGCGGTAGCCCATGTGCGGGGGAATAATGTTGTCGAGGTATTGTTTTGTGAGGTTTGCGGCCATGCTCTGGTTTCCGAGCGCCCAGTAGTGTCCTATCTCCTCAAGGACCCCTTGTTTGTTTATTGTGTCTATGGCGTTCTCACTTGATGTGTGCAGTTTCTCAAATGATGTCGCGCCTCTGCCGGAGTATGTGCTGTACTGCAGTCCTATGAAACCCATCATAAGGAATATGACGAATGTCAGGGAAATCAGCGCGTCCCAGGTGACTATGTAGCCTTTCCTCATGTTTTGTTAGAAAATATTGCTCTCAGACGTTAAAAAATCGGGGTCTTACTCCCCCATCCCGGACGGTGGGTAGATGAGGTAGACTTCTATCAAACCTATTTGGACGTAGTCTGAGACTATCGGACTCCAAGTACCTGATGAGCCGTGTTTTTTCGCTGCTGCGAAGTAGCAGTATGAGCCGAGTTCGTTCTCGGACGTTAGCCAAGTGTTGGCGCAATTTTGCTCACCCAGGCAATCATGTTCCTCAGTGTTCCAGATTATTCCATAATTGGTTTCAAGCCATATTTTGGCCTCAGGGCTTGTTGGGTCTTCGTAGCCCATGCTTTTGAGTCCTGCACTAACTTCGTCTTTTATGTCTGAGCAGTTTATGGCTGCGTTGCCGTATATTGTGCCTATGTAGAGGCTTTCTGAGACTATTACCTTTTCAATTCCTGTCTTGCATTTTGCTGATGTGTCAAGGTGTATTACCCCCACTGTCTCCCTTATCGCTTTTTGGTGTGAGCCATTGTGTGCTTCGAGTGTGACTCCTATGTCTGTTTTCACGCATACTCCGTCGTGGCACACGTCACATCCCAGGGTGCAAGTCGTCTGCTGGTTCTCTGGCGTGCATGCTTTTCCGCAGTCTCCTATCTCACACTTGTATGAGGGGGTTTCGCCACCGGTTGCGGTGTCGTTGCACCATAGGCACCCCTTCTCACATTCTTGGTATTCAGCGTCTGGGCCGCATCTTCTTCCGCAGTCTCCTTGTTCGCATGTTCCGATTCCTGGGTTTTCAGGGTCTGGCATGCAGTGTGGGCAGTTGTTGGGTTCTGCGGTCGTTGATCTTATGCAGACGTCGTATAAGTCTACTCCGTCGTGGTCTACGCATTCTCTTCCGCATCTTGTGTTTTCCCTGCAGGTGTAGCTGTAGTATCCGTCACCTGGCAGTTCGCTCATTTGAGTCCATCTCCTGTGGCAATACCTGCATGTGTCGTCGTCGCACCACATGCTTGTGTTGGTTCCCCAGTCAGATGAGGGGCATGGGCCACATGCGTCTCTTTGCCTTACTTCTCTGCAGACTCCGTCTACGCAGTCTTTACATAGGTTGAATGGGTCATCTGGTGAGCAGTCATTGTTTACGTTGCATTGACTTCCGCATTTTGATTTGAACCAGCACCTGTTTTTGCCGTCTGGTGCCGGGTTTATGGGGCAGTACACACATTCTCCATCGTATACTATTTCGCCGCAGTTTTTGATGTCTAGCTCACCTGGTGTGTCGCACTCTTTTTCAAAGCATTGTGGCTGGGGCAAAATCGTTGTTGTCGTGGTTGTCGGCACTCCGCCATCTCCTATCTCCTCTATGTGGCCGTATATTTTCCCGACGCTTGCGTGTTTTCTGCCTGATATAAGGTTTGTGTAGTTTATGCTGATGTCTGTTTCGAAGTAGTCTCCGACAGCGTATTTTTTCATCATGTCCTCGCATGATATCTCTATTACCCAAACATCTCCTGATGGGAATATTTTTGTGTTTTCAGGGGCTTGGCTGCAGCCAACAACACCAACGCTCATGTTCACATCTCCCGCGTCAATTCGCAGTGTTGCTTCTCCCGCGTTTTTAACGCTTATGTATGCCTTACCAGACCCTACGACCCAGTCTTGGGGCACTATCTGGCTGAACCCTACATATCCTCGTTTTCCGATGAACGGCATGAACGCACCCATCTGCCACAGGACCACGACGCTCACAACCACTACTAAGATTACGACGCCGTACAGGATTAGGTTTTCGATGCTGCTCTGCCCCTTTGTTTGAGACTTCCTAGACTTCATCTTACAACTGGTTTATTTAATAATATTGTATCTTAAATAAAGCCCACTAGCATATAGGTACTATTATGTCTTGTTATAAGTTGGCTTATGTGGTTTTTGCAGTTTTCATACTTTCGCAAACTTGTTCTGCGACATACATACAGATGTCGAGGACTGTGTCAGCACCGGAGGTTATCTATGAAAAAGAGTTTGACATAAACATAACCCTTACAAATTTCGGGGACGAGCCAGCTTATGACGTCCAGTTATCGCTTGATTTGCCTGCGGGGTTTTCAAAGCAGTCAGCTTTCGTCGGCGTTGCCGAACCAGGTGTGCCCTACACCCAGTCTTTTAGGTTAACAGCTGATGATTCAGTGCTTTCTGGAACCTATATCGCTGTTTTGAAGGTTCACTACGCCGACGCCAACGCGTACCCGTTCTCGACTGTCGGCCCTGTTGTGATGCGGTATATCGAGTCGACGCCGCTCACCTTAATGGCTGAGATGTCAACGGTTAATCTCTCATCATCTGGCGGGTCAGCCAAGAAGATGGTGTTGACTGTTGCAAACCTTGATGATGTCCCACACATAGTTTCTGTACGTCTGCATATACCTGATGAGCTTAAGGCTCAGACATATTCTGGTGAGCTTGAGGTTGGCGCTAAGTCCAGCGTCACGAAGGATTTCCAGATTGAGTCTTTCGGGGCTCTCGCAGGCTCATCTTATATTGTCCTCGCGTCACTTGACTATGACTGGAGTAGCATGCACTACAGTTCTGTCGCAGCAGGCAAGGCCAACATCATTGAAGGAGCAGATGATGATGGCGGTCTTCCTCAGTGGATTCCTGGCGCGGTACTTGTTGTCTTAGTTGTTTCTTTCATACTCTATCAGCTTGGTTTCGCCTTCAAAAAGGGGAGGAAATGAGCGCAGAAGGCTTGAAAAATATTGTATTCTCTCGATCAGAGTTTATATCAGACGCCATAGTGCTTGCTGTAATATATGGTTTTTTAGTTTCTGTTTTTCCCCCGCAACTAATGCTTTCAAAGACCATAACCGCTGGCGGTGACACCGCGTCACAGTACTACCCTGCAAAATATCTCATGGAGGAGCTTCTTCCGCGGGGTCGCCTAAGCGGTTGGATGCCTGGGTGGTACGCTGGCATACCGCTTTTCGAAAAC
>CAYXON010000064.1:0-6379 GCA_964467145.1 uncultured archaeon
TAACCGCACTCAGCAGCCAGGACCTGGACGTCCTCGCCCTCGCAGCCGAGAAAGATGTCCCTATACACTCAGATGACTACGCGATACAAAACACCGCAGCCAAGATGGGGCTGAAGTATCTGACAACCTCTGCTGAGGGAATAAGAAAACAAGTTCGATGGGTATGGATGTGCGGTGGGTGCAGGAAAAAAATGGATGCACCAGGAGTATGCCCAATATGCGGGCACAAAGCAGGGAAAAAACCGGTTTAGAACATATTTTAGACCATCATTCCCAGTAGTTAACATGGCAGTCAAAACCAGAGACTTCAGAAAATCGCCGCTTCTTTCGCCACCCAGTGATTCTGAATCCCCGTTCGCGGAGGTTTCACCAGCCGATGTTGGGAGGATGAGGGTTGCACTCAAAAGCGTGATGAACTTTAGTGAGCCGCTTGGGTACTGCGGATACTCTGCAACACTCATAAAGCTTGGGGTAGTGGACGCCCATGACTGCGTCGACGGTGAGGCTCCGGCAAGACGCGAGATGACTCAAGCCAAAGAAGATGTACACTGGGAGAAGTATATAAAATATGGGAGGTTCCTGACTGCATTAGGACATGATGTGGGCGCTGATGTTAGGGCGAACATCAGCGGCATAAAAGGTTTGGTAGACGACTGGAGGAAAAGCAACAACTGGATAGGACTCGAGCTCGTCGTAACCGCGAAAGAGGCTGGAGCACCAGTCGATGAGATGGTCTCTGGATTTGACCGCGACTTCCTGATGCAAGACATTAAGATGGCGAAACCGGGGGATAAGAGGGAGTACCAGTGGGCCAGAAAACTCGCGAACATGCACACACTAGGTTTTGACGTCAGCGAACTAATCGCTGAAAACGAGCAAATGCTAAAGGACGGTATAGCAAGGCACTCAAAAGGCGAAACTCGAGTGCTGATAGACTACCTCGAGTGCATGCAAGACCTCGGACTGTTAACCCAGACAAAACAAAAAGACTTCGCAGACACTATGCCGCCAATCAAAAAGCTAGGCTGATGTTATTATTCCTGTATTTCCCAGTTTCTTAACAGTGATGAAAAAACCGAATTATGTTGAAAAACAGGCCCCAGACACGAGTACCCCACAGGAAGCTCTGCCTGATGGAAGAGTCAAGGAGATACCATTGCGGGAGGTTCAGGACGCCAGCTCCGTCATCGCCAGAGTAAACACACTAAGGCGCAATATACCAGATATTGCAGCTGGAGTTGACCTTGCAGCAAACAAAACCAGAGTAGAGAGTGCATACGGGCAGGTCCTAATCGAACACCCACCAGGGGATGCGAAAGCTGCTGAGATGTCAGAGAAATCGCAGATGATGTTTGGCCTTGAAAGAATGTACCACATGATATACGACGACAGAGAAGGGGGGAAACTTATGAGGTTCCTCTTTGGCAAAACGCCACTGACACTGCTTTCCAGAGCGTCTTCAGAAAGGCTTGGCGAGCAGACGAGCGGACTTGAAGGCGGAGAACAACTCAGAGGCGGTGGCAGAGTTGATAAGGTTTTAGGAAACCAAGACTACACATTCCTGAACAAAGGTGTGCCTGTGATAGGAAGCTGGAATGCGCCGAGCGCATTCATAGTCTTCAAACCAGATGTGATGTCTGTTGAGGGAGCCCGCGGATTCTTCTTTGAGGACACAGACATGCTCGGCAAGTGGGCGATGTTCGCTGAAAAATCAGGGGATAAGATAGATGACGAAACCTGTAGAAACATGCTAAGAAGCCTGATGCTCGACCCAAAAGACGTCGACAAGGTGAGGCTCACAGTAGGTCTTGCAGCACCATATCTGCTAGACTACAACAGATACATTGAAGAAGAGGTTAGAAGGCGCAGACTAAACTTTGAGGACTCGAGTATAAGGAGGGGTGCGATAATAGCTCAGCACATGCAAAGAAGCTGGCCGGTTGAGAGTAGACTTTTCAGCCCGCCGTTAAATCCAAGGTTCAACTACAGCGTCGCAGACAGGATACTCGACGATGAAGATGATGACCTTTCATATCTCCCGGGCCTGACACAGTATATGCACGGAGAGGCTGAGATAATAGTCCCGGAGGGGATAGGCCCGAACTTCATAAAGGAGGTCGTGGTAAGGGATGATTTGATGCCTTTGGTCGCTGAAAGATTAACATCTACGGGGCTCACCGTAGGAGGAATAGACTTCAGAAGCTCGATAGTGCCTTTCTCAAAATACAGTCAAAGGATTGAAACCAAAAGATTAAATGAACTTGGAAGAAGCACACTCTGGCAGAGTATGTGAGGCAGTCAACCGAACCAGTGATTTTCTGTTGCCACCTGCATGTAATTGATGTTTTTGTCTGTGATGCTGTCTGCTACGAATAGTCCCATGCCGACGCTGTGGTCCATGTTGTTGTAGCGGAATAGTCCGTTTCTACCGAAGAACCTGAGGTTGCTGAGAGTCTTTAGGTAGTTGAGGACTTTGTCGAGGTTTTCCCTGTATCCCAAGTCATATATGGGGTAGGCGTGTGGCATATAATGTATGGCAGAACCCACCACATCCTCTTTTTTAGCAAGCCCGGATCTGACGACGTCCTCAACAGCCCAGCGAGTCAAATCCTCTTTGCTCGCGTTCCAGACATCATCATTCATCTGGCACGTTATCTCAAAGCCCACAACCGTCTTACCAGCAGGCGCGTTTGATGCGTTGAAATTCCTACTCTCACTCAGCCGATTGGATGTGAACATCTGCTGCGGCAGATAAATCCAGTGGTCGTCTGAGAGACTGTTTTTCTCAAGCATCAAGTACACGAAAACTATAGAGCGGAACTTCAGCCTTTCGCACGCCTCAAGAACATCCTTCGGTGCTGAGGGAGTTATAGACCTGACAAAGTCTGTGAGCGGGATTGTTGAGAAAACAATGTCTTCTTCTGTGACAGGAACGTTCGCACCACCTGCATTGAACTCTGTGATTTTCCCATCAGACACCTTAACCTGCTCCACCTTCGAGCCGCACCTGATGTCAGAGCCGCTGTCTTTGACTTTTTTTGCGTAGGCTTCGCAGATTCTTCCGATGCCGCCAGAGCTCGGATAAAGGAAAGTGCTGACGTAAGTCCTCGGGGCGTCACCTCTTTTGTATAGCGTCTTAACGAGGGTGTCCCACAGGCCGAGAAGAGTGATCCTTTGCGCTGCCCAGTCGGCGCTGAGGCTCGTGCACGGGATGCCCCATGTCTTTTCAGTGTAGACGCGGAAGTATATGTCGTATAGTTTCCACCCGAACCTGTTCACGACCCAGTTCTCAAAGTTATTATCTGGCGCCCTTGCGAAAAGGTTCTTCAACTTTATCACCACATAATCGAACATTATCCTAAGGGTTGTCAGAGGAGGCATGTTAAAGACGGCGTTGCCGACCTTCAGGGGGTAGTCGAAGAATCTGCCCTCAAGAAGTATCCGGGATTTACGAACTTTATCCTCAGTCGAGTCAGATAACAGCTCCTTCATGTGACTCATCAATGTTTTATCCGATGAGTGGAACCTGTGGGGTCCGAGGTCGTATGTAAACCCGTCTTCTGTGAAGCTTGATGCCATGCCGCCGACCCTGTCAGCTGATTCGAAAACCGTGACTGGAACCTTACCCTCACAAAGCCTTGACGCGGCGCTCAACCCGCTAAGACCTGCGCCAAAAACAAAAACCCTCATACAAGGAAGATATGGTATAGGCAGTATATAATGTTTAATTCATAGTCTTTGTCGAAGGCCGAATATGTAGGGTATCATCCGCCAGTCTCGCCTCACATCAACAGAGGAACGACCAGAGTCGCTCCAGCTAACCGGGACTTCACATATTCTAAGGCCGCGCCACTCAGCCCTCAGAAGTATCTCAGTATCCCATGAGAATCCGCGCCTGAGGCTCCGGTCATATCCTGCTTGCGATACGAGCTCCAGTAGTGTGTTGCGCCTGAAAAGCTTCAACCCGCACTGGTGGTCGCTCAAAGCTGATTTGAAAAACACCCGCAGGAAAAGGTTCGCGGAAGAGGTGAAAACACGCCTCCAAAGACTTCTTGTAACAACAGCACCCGCCATCCTCCTGCTTCCAATGACTATGTCATAGTCGGAAAGCAGCTGAAGCATCCGTGGGATAATTTCAGGGGATGCTGAAAGGTCAGCGTCTATGAAGCCGACAACATCACCTGATGCTATCCGGAATGAATCTGCGAGGTTCTCGCGCCTTGTGGGGCCGAAATCATATCTGACATACCGTATCCTCTTATCCTCCCGTTCAAGCCTTCTGCCAATATCTGGTGTTGAGTCAGTGGATGCGTCATCTATTATGAAAAGCTCAAATGCTACGCCAGAAAGCGCGTCAACCACCCTGCTGACGCTTTGGTCCAACACAGACCCCTCATTGTATGCTGGGATGAAAAGTGATAGCATTTTTTTACCCAAACGCTTAAACATATACTGGTCTTCACAGGTTATAATATGGCAAAGGAGAAGATGCTGGAAAACGAGGGGCTGACTATCCTCATGCTCTTCATGCTCTCGTCCACAGTATTTTTCGCATCAACTGGAGGGCTTTTCGGCTCAAACGCAGGAAGTCACTACGCCCTCATTCGGGCAATCGCCGAAAAACAGTCGTTCACCATAGACGAGTTCGTCTCATACACCGGCGGCATAGACATGGCGAAATTCGGCGACAAATACTTCTCAGACCGGGCGCCAGGCCTTGCAATCATCACAACCCCATTTTACGCCGCAGGCAGGATAATATCCGCGGTGCTGCCGTTCACAGGATATCTCAGGGGCTGGGATCCAGCAAACCCAGGAGCATTCACAGCGCTTCTTCTTTCCACAATATGCGGGGGACTGTCAGTCGTCCTATTATATCTTATATGCAGGAGACTCGATGCGAGCCAATACTCATCCACGGTCGCAGCACTCACACTAGCGTTCGCAACACTTGTGTGGAAGTACGCGACAGTGCTTCTGTCGCACAGTGTCTCAACCACACTAGCTCTCGCAGCACTTTATATGACGCTGTCACTTGAGGACATTAAAAAACAAAAGCTCCTTGGCTGCGCCCTGTTTTTCACACTAGGGTACCTGCCACTTCTTGAATACCCGAACATGCTTCTTACAATAGTTTTTCTCACATACCTGACCCTGAAGGGAAAAATAAAGGTGGGGGAGATTCTGCCCCCAATCAAAGAGCTCAAAAAACCGCTAGTGTGCCTCATCATACCACTTGCGATAATACCAGCCTATAATATCGTCAACTTCGGAGACCCGTTCACGACAGCATACAAGTACTCCATACACCACCCGTGGGTCGGGGACCTCAGCCAAGCCTTGAGCACACCATGGACAGTCGGTATTTCAGGACTTCTCTTTGGAAATCCAAAACTCATCACACCCTCACTATATGACGGCAAAGACAGCATAAACGGCGGCCTTCTTACACTGTCGCCAATACTTTTGCTGTCGCTTTGGGGCATAATATACCTCTACAGAAAAAGACGTGATGAGACGCTCCTAATGGGCGCACTATTCCTTGTGCACCTCGCATTCTACTGCAAATACAAGGCGTGGAGCGGCGGCGCATGGGCAGACACCAGATACCTGCTTACAGTCACGCCGTTTCTTGTGATACCGCTTGCCGCATGGGTTGATGACTTCCTCGCAAAACAGAAGGGCATGGTGAAAACACTTTCTGAAGCGCTGATGTGGATTCTGTTCACAATATCTGTGGTCAACGTCGCAGCAGACATAGCGAGGTTTGAGGGACACGGGACAAAAGAGTTCACGTACCCGGCACTGAACATGGAAGCGCTAAAAGACGACGTCGGAAACATATTCCCCAACCTCTGGCGAACCCCAGCATACCTCGGAATTGCGGCAATCGCATACGCCGCAGCCACAATAGCACTCAAAAGAGCTCCAGCGGACCTGATAAAAAAAGACAAGGAACTCGTCAAAAACGCGCTAGCAATAGCTTTGGCAGGGGCGATATTGTTCGCATTCTTCACACAAACACCAGCTGACGGATACAACTTCAACAACTGGAGGACATCAACGGACGGCGTTAACTGGGCCAACGCACAACCGCCGATAAATGCCGAATCCCAGAGGCTCTTTGTGAAGGCGACAATAGACGTCGGGGGTCCTGGCACGAAAACAATCTTCAACGCCGCAGCACAAGACTGCATCAAAAGCATAAGGGTAAACGACATGCAGGTTTTCACAAACAACAATTGCACAGTATGCATGCACTGCGGGGGAGGCCCGCTTGACATATCGCAGATGATGTCAAATGGTCTGAACAAGATAGAGTTCGAGATTGAGGGACTTGGGAAAACAACAAGACTTGAGGTAAACGAGGTATAGGATA
>CAYXON010000065.1:0-6329 GCA_964467145.1 uncultured archaeon
GGTTTCTAACAGTATCTTTCGGTCGTATTCATCAAGTCCCCCTAAAACCCTTTTAAGGAGCTCTTTCACCTGTTTTTGCTGTGTTATCTGGCTTCTCAACTCTATCAGTTCCTTGTTGAATACGCCACCTTCTGTCTCAGGTTCCATGACGAGTTCCTGAAGTTCCGCACCCTCTGGCAGAATACCCTCGAGTATCTTCTTTTCCTCGCCTATCTGCCCCGGTTTTGCGTAGGCGCTTACTCTCACGTGGTGTATGAGTTTTTCCATTTACTTTATCTTCGAGCCTGGCTTGGATTTTTCAGACGGCATCAGCAGGTTGGCTCCCCCGCTCTCGTCAACTGCTGCAAGTAGCATGCCCTGGCTTTCAACGCCCCTTATCTTCGCGGGCTTCAGGTTGACGACCACTATTATCTGCCTTCCTACTAGCTTGTCTTTGCCGTATTTTTCCTTGATTCCTGCGACGACTTTCCTTTCGCCAACGTCTCCCAGGTCGACTGTTAAGACCACTAGCTTGTCTGCGTTCGGGTGGTCTTCAACCTCCTTTATTGTCCCAACTCTCAAATCCACTTTGTTGAACTGTTCAAAATCAATCAACTCCTTCACCTCTTCTTTTTTAGTTTCACCTGTCGGCAGGTATTTTTTTGCGAATTCCGCAATCTTGTCATCCTCTATCTTTTCATAAAGTGCGCTGACGGCGCCTATTCTATGCCCTCCTTCGACTCCAGTCTTTTTCGCCTCATCCCAGCTCATCTCATGGACTGAGCCAGCTAGCGCGAGCATCTTCCAGATTTTTTCCGCAGTGTATGGCAGAAGCGGGGCAGCGACTATCGCGATACTTCTTAGGAGGTTCGCGCAAACGTATAGTGTGTTGCCTCCCGGGTTCTTCCATGGCTGTTTTTTCTGGAAGTATTTGTTGCCTTCGTGCGCCATAGCCATCATCTGGCTTAGTGCGTTTATGAAGTTCAGGCGCTCTATGTTTTCCGCCACAGTATCAGGCTGTTTTTCCATGAATTTCAGCAGTGCCAGGTCGTCTTCGTCGTAGTCTACAGGGTCTGGGATGGTTCCCCCCTCTTTTTCTATGAACGTCATCACCCTGTTCACGAGGTTTCCGAGGGTTGATATGAGTTCGTTGTTCACGCGCTCCTTGAAATCCGTCAGTGAGAAGTCTGAGTCCGAGCTTTGAGGCGTTATTGAAAGCAGGTAGTATCTCACGACGTCTGGGTCGAATTCTCTGACGCAGTCGTGTAGCCAAAGCACCCAACCCCTTGATGTGCTCATTTTCTTGCCTTCAAGGTTCAGGTACTCGTTTGAGGCTATCTGCCAGGGTAGGTTTATCCCACCGTGTGCCATGAGGGTTGCTGGCCAGATTATCGCGTGGAATGGTATGTTGTCTTTGCCTATGAAATGGACTATTTTTGTGTCTTTGTCGAGCCAGTATTTCTCCCACTCCTTGGGTTTTCCTATCTTTTGGGCCCACTCTTTGGTGGAGCTTATGTAGCCTATCGGGGCGTCAAACCACACGTATAACACCTTGCCTTCGGCGCCTTCGACCGGTACCGGAACCCCCCAGTTGAGGTCTCGTGTTATTGCCCTGTCTTGTAATCCTTCTCTTATCCATCCGAGTGCGAAGTTTCTCGCATTGGCTGGCCAGTGGGTGTTTGAGCCAATCCATTCTTTGAGCCTGTCTGATAGTTCGCTTAGTTTGAAAAACCAGTGTTCTGTCTCAACCATTTCGGGGGTTGCCCCGCATATTGTGCAGTATGGTTTTATGAGTTCGTGCGGCTCAAGCTGTGTGGAGCATTTCTCGCATTGGTCTCCTCGCTCATCTGGGCTTGAGCATTTGGGGCACACGCCTTTGACGTATCTGTCCGGCAGGAATCTCGTGCATTTTTTGCAGTAGGGTCTTAAGACCTTCTTGCGGTATATGTAGCCGTTTGAGTCTACTTTCTTGAAAAAATCCTGGGATATTTGGTGGTGTATCTTCTTTGATGTTCCGCTGTAGTTTGTGAATTTTATGCCTATCGACTCAAACGCTTCAAGGTGCATCTTGCGGTATTTTTCCACAATCTCCCTGGGTGTGAGACCCTCTTTGTCAGCTGATACTGATATTGGTGTGCCGTGCTCGTCTGAGCCGCAGATGTATATGACCTCATCCCCAACCATCCTGTGGTATCTCGTGTATGCATCTGCCGGGATGTAACATCCTATGGCGTGGCCTATGTGTATTGGGCCGTTAGCATATGGTAGCGCTGCTGTGACCAGAATCCTCTGTTTGGACATGTACAGACAATAGTGTTTTAATAAAAATAAAAGAACTCTCCTTATAGTGGGGCCTGGAAGTACCTTACGTCATCCAGGTATACTCTGCTGTCGCTACCTATCTCTATGACGAGTTTGGCTGGGGTATCCTTTACTGACATTGTGCATGATTTTTCGCAGGCTTTCTTGAATTCCGAGTTTATGTCCTTGAAGACTGCTGAAAGTGAAAGAGTGTCTGAGAAAACGACATCTTTTCTAAGCTCGTCAAGCCTCAGGTTTATGTCTACGTATGCTATTCTTGCGGCAACTACGTTGTTTTCAGTAGCGCCGTAGTTGCTCTTTACCAGGAAGAATGGCTCGTCATATCTTGAGCCTTGTGTTCCGGCATACCCGAGGTAGTTGCAGCATGACACATCCCCGAGACATGTTTTAGTCACTACTGAGTTTTCGATTGATGATACCATCCATTCGGTGCAGAGTTTTTCCCCGTCAATTCTCTCGTCAAGGTCTTTTGCATTTACTTTGAAGTCTATTATGCCATCTGATTGGGTCCACCCGTTGTTGTTCGGGTCCCAGATGCTGTCTTTGCCATACTCTAAAGTTATTCCTATGTTGTCTGAGCCTTCCGCAACAAGTGAGGGTTTGGATTGTTTTATCCCTTCTTTGTAGAATACTTGTATCTCCTCATCGTCTGTGATAATGTATGCTTTTACTGCGCCGTCACCGAGTATCCTCCCGCTCATGTCAACCGACGTTAGTTTCCCGTCGTAGCTAAGAGGTATTGTGTAGTATGCTGGCTCGTATGTGAAGTCCACAGGTATGTATTTTTCGACTTTTATCAGGGTTTGACCGGTCATCATGCCAATTGGCTGGCCTGTCACAGTCGATAGCATACTTCTAATTTCGTCAAGCCCGAAGTAGCTGTAGACTGCAGTGGAAAGCGCTAAAACAGCTATTAACGCGGCTAATATGACCTTCTTTTTGTGTGTATGCTGCATTCTAGTATACTATTGCGGCATTACTCGGTTAAAAAGGCGGGGATTTAGGTGTGTTGGTTGATTTTGGCAACAATCCTATCCTTTGGCACAAGCCCAACAACCCTCTCAACGACCTGTCCATCTTTGAAAACGAGAAGCGTAGGTATGCTCATGACTTGGTGTTTTACCGCAGGTTCCTTGTGCTCGTCAATGTTCAGCTTATAAAACTTAACTTTGCCATTGTATTCTGAGGCAATCTCATCAAGGACTGGCGCGAGTTTCCTGCATGGCATGCACCATGGGGCCCAGAGGTCTACGACGACCAAGCCTTTTGAAGTGGCTTGGTCGAAGTTGCCTGAATTAAGCTCTTCAGTCATCTTTATCAGCATGCGCCTGATGGGGGCACTGCTCCGGTGTCTGTGCTTAGGACGTTCTCGCATCCTGCGAGTCCTTGGTTGTACCTGCACAGGCTCTGCCTTATAGCGTCTGCAGCTATGCCTGAGAACTGGTATTTGTTGTTCGCCATCCACGTTGGGCTGGCTCCTATACCAAGTTCCTGTGCTATCTTCAGGTCTTCCTTCAGCAGGTTCTTGCCTTCGTCACCTTCTGCGCACTGCTTTATCTTTGCTGCGTCCATGCCCGCTTCTTGTGCGCATCCTTCCCAGGTTGTGCTTCTTATGTCTTTGTTTCTGCACCAGATGTAGTCCATGTATTTGTGGTTTTCTGGGTAGTACTTTATTGCGCATAGTTCCCTGATGTTCTCGTCGACTTCTCCTTGGCCGTGTAGGCTGTTGAATTGTCCTGTGGCTTCGTCGTATCCTGCGATGTAGTGTACGCTGAAGTCCGCATCCTTCATGTTTGCAAGAACCTCTTTCATCGCGTCAAGGGCTTGGGTACCGTATGGGCACTGGCTCATGACGAACACATCAAGTTTTTTGGGTATCTCCTGCCTGCAGACGAGGGTGTTTTCACAGTCTGGGTCGTCGCAGTCTATTTTCCCGTTTGCGGTGTCGTCTATTTTGTTGTCGCAGACTTCTTTTGTGGGGTTGAATGATGCGCCTATCCTGAGGCTCTGGTATTTACCAGCTGGTACGAGGTAGCTTTGGACGTCTGAGTAGCCGCTTGAGCTGCTTACTTTTTCGTCAAAGAGTATCGCTGGTAGAACGCCTACTTTCGTCTCTTCATAGAGTTTCTTACCCTCTGGGGTTGAGTAGTCGTATTTCTTTATTGTTGCACTGGTGAAGACGCCTTTTAGCCTTTCCTCAAGTGGTGTTGTGTCGCATGCTGCGCATCTTTTGTCTGTTAGGACTATGATGTCTATTTTTGCGTCTTCCGGTATTTCAGAGCAGGCCGCTGGTTTTTCGCTTAGTGCGTTGCATATTGCCTTTAGGAAGTCTGCGTCTCTTCGTCCTCCGCTGTATTTTTGACTGTTCAAAAATATTGTCGGGCTTCCTGAGGCTTGTGCCTTTGTGCTTCTGCCGATTGAGTCTACGTGTAGTTTGCTGCCTTCTTCGCCTTCTGAGCAGGCCTTGATTTTGGCAACGTCCATGCCTGATTGTGTGGCGCAGGACTGCCAGTCTGTGCTTTGTATGGTTTTGTCCCTGCAGACTATGTAGCCCATGTATTTGTAGTTTTCTGGGTAGTACTTCATAACGCATAGTTCCCTGATGTTCTCGTCAACCTCAGTTTGTCCATGGAGGCTGTTGAATCCGCCGTCCGGGTTTATGGAGGCTATGTAGTCTACTTTGAAGTTAACGTAGTTTCCGACTTTCGCAAGTACTGGCGCTATTGCGTCAAGAACCTGTGTGCCGTATGGGCAATGGCTCATGACGTAGAATTCAAGGTTAACTTTCTTGCTGTCTGCAACATTGGCGCCTCCCTGAGTCGGCTGGTTTCCTGGCTGTGTTATTGTGGGTTTTATCGCTTCCGTAGGGTTTGCGTCTATTTGAAAGAACAGGTATGCGTTCAGAAGAACTGAAACTATCAGAAGAGCTGCTAACAGTTTGTCAAGGGGTATTGCCGTTACGTACTCCTCGTCTTTCTTCTTTGTTGTTTTATGGCTTTCCACAGATTCTTTCTTGGTTGACTTCGACGTAGCTGTTGTCTTCCTCTTCCTCTTGGCTTTTGGTTTTCTGGAGGTTTTTGGTTTTGAATCTTTGTGGAGTTTTACAGTTTCCTTTTGCTCTTCTGTTGTCGTAACCTTCTCTTGTTCGTCAGCCATCTTGAATGCACCTAATCGATAATTTCATATACATCAGGAATCAGTCCTTAAAAACAAGCAAGTATCTCTTCGGTTGACGTGATATTTATAAATATTAATTGTTTCTGCTTAGAAAACTAATGGGATCGTTTCTTAACGTGCGTGCCACCTTAAGGTGGCACTCGCTCCGCGTGTTGACGCAACGAAGAGTAACGCTCTTCGTGCGCACGTAGAAGTAGCCTCTACGTCGCGGAGCTAATCGTCATGGGTTTGAATCTGACAAAGACTAAGCGAAGCGCAGGCCCCTCCTTCGCGACACTAAGTTGACTGCGTCAAATTCGCCCAAGAACCTTGAGGGGTTCTTAGAAACCTTAGTAAGGTTTTGGGGTTTTTGTCTGGAAGAATACAGAGGGACTGAGCGTAGCGAATGTCCCTCATTCGTGAACCTTAAAAGGTTCTTGGGCTCGCCCGGATTCGAACCGGGGATCTTCGCCACGTCAAGGCGACGTCATAACCGGGCTAGACTACGAGCCCCTTTTGTCTTGATTTGTGGGGTTTTACTATAAGTGTCTTCTGCCTTATAATAAGTTTGGGTTTTTAGGTGGGTTGGCGCGTTTATTTCTTCTTTTTCCTTGCTGGCTTATTCTTTAGTTTGGTGCCTGCACCGAATCCGCATGCTGCACAGACTTTCTTCCTTGCGTGGTAGCTTCTTTTGCCGCATCTGCCGCATTTGACGTGGGTTTTGCCTTTCCCTCTTTTTCCCCTGCTTGCTGTTCCTGCCATCTTTTATCCTACTCAATTACGTCTTTCTGGTTTATAAGGCTTTTGTCTGGTTCTAGCTGACGAATAGTATCATGTCGCCTCTGAGAAATAGGCGTTTGAACTTCTTTGAA
>CAYXON010000066.1:0-6258 GCA_964467145.1 uncultured archaeon
TAGCATTTCCCTGCGTTTCCTGTCTTCGTCTATTACTGCAGTTATCATTACGTTTGATGGGTGGATTGGGCGTTCGACCTCTTTGCCGTCCGCTTTTTTGGATGTTACTCCGTGGACGTATATCTTCACTTTTTTCAGGTCTACTTTCATTACCTCGCCGGTGTGTCCTTTCATGTTGCCGCGCATTACTTTGACGGTGTCGCCTTTTCTGACAGCGATACTGTTGCGATTGTATTTTTTTGAAAGCTCTTTGGCAAGGGGTGCTGAGACCATATTCTGCCTCATGTGGAGTGGTGCGTTGGCTAGCCACTTTCTCTGCTTTCTTGGTTGTTGAGATGTTGTTCTCATCTTATATTACAATGGATGATATTGATCCTATTTTTGACCAGCGCTCTGCAGCTTCTCTTGCAACTGCGCCTTTTATTTCGGTGCCTTTCGGCATTCCTTCTTCACCCACAATGATTGCTGCATTGTCGGAAAAGCATATGCGTGAGCCATCTTTTCTTCGGTAGGCTTTTCTCTGGCGAACTATGATTGCGTGTACTACCTGTTTTCTGACGTCAGGTCTTCCTTTTTTGACTGATGCGATTACCATGTCGGATACGCCTGCTTTGGGCATCCTGTTTCTGACTCCCTTGTATCCTTTGACTGCGATTATCCCTATCTCTTTTGCTCCTGTGTTGTCTGCGCAAACGAGTCTTGTGCCTGGCACTAGGGTTTTGCACATGTTTGCAGATATTGCTTTTCCTAGCGGTAGGTTTTTGGGCATTCCACCCAGGGGTTTAGCCATTGTCTACCTCCTGTTTTTTTGGCTTCTTTTTTGGAATCTTCTTCGGCTTTTCCTGCACGGGTAGTTCGTCTTTTTTACTGAGTTTTTCAATGACTACGAAGCTGACGGTTTTTGAGATTTTACGACATTCCATTATCCTGACTATGTCGCCGGTTCTTGCGTTTATGCAGGGTGGGTTGTGTGCGGGTACCCTCATGGTTTTTTTCTTTATCCTGTCGTATTTTTTGACCTTCACGAACCTGTCTTTTTGAACGAGTATTGTACCCTGCATCTTGTCGGATACTACTGCTCCATCCAGGACTAACCCTCTTGTTGAGAGGCTACCGTGTTTTGGGCAGTTTTTGTCTTTGCATTCCATTTTTCAAAATCTTATCCTATGTTTTTTTTTGATGCGGTCAGCGGGTCTTGCGGCTATTAGGCCGCCGTCGACTTCCACGACCGCGTCTTGTGGCAGTTGGAATTCCAGTTTGCTGGTTTCCTTTACCACTTTTTCGACCCCCTTAGGAGTCTTGATTTTTAATGTTTTTGATGTTTCGCCTTCGACGAGCCCACATATTGTGGCTTCGCCTGTGTGCGCCTTCACCCGCAACCCAATCAACTCGTGCCGAAGCAGGTTGTAGGGGGTTATCATTTTATGCGGGAAGAAGTGTTTTTGACAGCTTCTTTTATGGTATGTCTATCATTTCTTCTGAAAAGCCCATATTGGTCAGGGCTTCTTTAACCCTGTTTACATGGTTTCCTTGAAGTTCAATGACGTCTTTTTTGGATGTACCACCGCATGCCATCCTTGTTTTTAATTCCTTTGCGACCTTACTCACGTCGACGTTTTCGAAGCCTTCAATTACGGTAACGTATTTACCGTATCTTCTTTTGTCGGCGCGTACTCTTATTTTTTGACCCTCTCGGGTCATTTCATCGCAAACGCATAGTTCCTGCGGTAGACCACACTTGGGGCAATTCATTTCTTGATTGTTACCTCTTGTTTGGGTACATTTGCCTTTTGCCTCATGGTCTTTATGGTTTTTATGCGGGCGATTGTACGCTTTATTTCACGCACTTTGCCGACTTCCTCGGGTATTCCCCCGGACGCCAACACACCGTTTATTTTCATCAGTTCTTTCTTTAACTGTGTTAATCGTTCATCCATCTCAGAGTCATTCAGTCCCTGTATTTCATCTGAACGTAGTATCGCCATTATTCGAGTGTATTATATATAATATTCTTGTATTTAAGCGCTTTGCTGCGCTTCTTCTACCGCGTCTTGTTTGTTTTCAGGACTTTCAGCAATTGGTGCTGTTTCGCCCGTTTTTCCTGCGGTTTTCGCTTCTTCTTCCTTATCTTTTGCCTTGGTTTTTGCCTTTGTGGTCTTGGTTTTTTTCTTTTTTGTTTTTTGTGGTTTTGCCTCTTCCATAGGTGTTATTTCGTCTGGTCTTAGCACCCTTATTTGGTCTGGGAATTTGGTGTCTGGGGGCACTATTTTGACTGTGACGCCTATTACTCCTGCTTTTAGGTAGGCTTGTGTTGCGCCGAGTCGGACTAGTTTAGCGCTGTCTCCTGCGTTTTTCATGTATCCTTCAGCGTATTTTTCGGATCTTGAGCGCCCTCCTTTGCCAACTATTTTTCCAGATAGGATTATCATGACTCCTCTTGCTTTTGAGCTCATGACTGCGCGAACTGCCTTGTAGGCTACTCTTCTGCGGTTCATTCCGCGCTCGAGTGCGACTGCTATTCTTCTTGCGATTATGTTTGGGTCGAGTGTTGGCTTTTCTATTTTTTGGACGTCTATTGAGGGGTTTTCTATGCCGAATTTTTCACGTAGTAGTGTGGTGAGTGAGTTTATCCGTTTTCCTTTTTTGCCGATTACTATCGGTGGTTTTTCAACGAATAGTATGACTCTTGTGCTGAGTGGCGTCTTTTGGATGTTTATTCCACTGTATCCGGCCCTGTTTAGTTCGTTTCTGAGGAAGCTTTCTATCTCGCTTCTTATAACGCCCTCTTGTATGAAGTGTCTTTCGATTGCCATCTTTTTTATTTCTCCTTGCCAACCACTTGTAGGTGGCAGTATTCTGTCTCCCATATAGTCCATCTGCCCTTTGGTTTTCTTCTTGTGCGTGATACGCCGTGGTTTGATTGGGCGTGGATTATTTTTATTTTTTTGGGGTCGAGTCCCTTGTATTCCGCGTTTGCACTGAGATTTTTGAGGACGTCAAGTGCGTATGTGGCTGCTTTTTTGGGGTATTTACCGGTCTTGTATTGGTTTCCTGTCCTGTGTCCGATTCCTGTTTTAAATCTGCGGTAGGGTATTGCTTTTTTTAGCTCGATTGTTTGTTCAAGGTCTTCTATTGCTTTTTCTAGTCGCATGCCATTTACGTACTCTGCGATCATTATCATATCCTTGAATGAGACATTGAAGTCTCTACCCATGGCTTTGACGGTTTTTTCGCCCGGTGTTATTGAGTACTTTAGTTCCATCTTTTTATTTTATCGGCACGAACAGTGACGACCTTGTTGCTCCCACCCCTGGGGAGTTGTGTTTTACTGGTTTTCTTGTTAGTGTGAACTCGGACAGGTATCTGCCTATCATCTCTGTTTTGACCTCGAATTCTGTGAATTCTTTGCCGTTGTATACTGACATGTTTAGCCCCACCATATCGGGCAGTATTATCATGTCTCTGCAGTGTGTTCTTATGGTTTTTTTGCCGCCTTCTTTTTTAGCATCTGCTACTCTTTCAAGTAGTTTTTGCTGTTGTTGTGTGAGGCCTCGCTTTAGTGTTCTTTTTGCCCTTGATGGTAAGAGCTCTATCAGCTCTTCGTGGGGCATCTGCTGGAGTTCGGCTAGTGTTTTGCCTTTGTAGTTGAATTCTTTTTTCATCTTTTATCGTTTATTTCTTTTTGAGTCCGGTTCTTCTTGCTGCTATGTGACCTACTTTGGCCCCTGGTGGCGCGTTTCTTGAGACTGTTGTTGGTCTTCCGACGTGTGGGTGTCTTCCTCCGCCGTGTTTGTGGTCGACTGCGTTTTTGGCGCGTCCCACGACGACTGGCCATAGTTTGCCGCGTGCTCTTTTGCGGTAGTGGTTCTGACCTGCGTGAATCATTGGTTTGTCTTTTATGCCTGATCCTGCTACTCTGCCAAGAGTTGCAAGTGATGCTGATTTTATGAATTTTATCTTTTTGGATGGTAGTTTGACTTGTGTTAGTCCTGTTGAGCGATCATGTGATACAACGAACGCTGATGTCCCGGATGTGCGGACTAGTTTTCCGCCGTCGCCGGGTTTTATCTCGAGGTTGTATATTTCTGTTCCAGGGGTTATTTCTGATAGTTGGAGTATGTTGCCTGGGGTTTTTGCTGCTTTGGCTCCGAGCTCTATTTTTTGCCCGAGTATCAGGCCTTCGAATGCTATTAATTGTGTTGTTGTGAAGTCTTCGAGCAGTATTTTGGAAAGTGGTGCTGCTCGTCCGGGGTCGTCTATTAGTTCTACTACTTGACCAGTTAGTTTTCCTGTGTAGTCGACGCGTGGGTAGCGGATTTCTCCCTTGAACCTGTGTGATGGTGAGCGGTATCTGGGTGTGCCTCTGCCTCTTCGCTGTTGTATGTTTCTGTTTGGCATCTTTAGATGACCCCCATGTGTGATGCTATTTCTTCGGCGTTGTATTTGGCTTCTAGTTTGATGTGCGCCTTCTTTTTGCCTTCTGTTGTGTGCATGACTCTGACGTTCACTACTTTTGCGTTGAATAGTTTTTCAACTGCCTCTTGTATGTCTTTTTTGCTTGCTTTTTTGGCTACTATGAATGTGAGTACGTTCTCTTTCTCCCTCATGAGGGTTGCTTTTTCACCCATTAGGGGGTAGAGTATTACTTCGTACGGATCCATTTTATAGTTTTTTTATTGCTGATTCACTCCATATTGTTAGTCTGCCTGCTTTTGCCCCGGGTGCGAGTAGGTCGAGGTCTAGGTCGTTTGTGGTTGCTACGTCGACTCCTGGGATGTTGTAGCATGCTGCTAGTATGCCCTTGTCTTCGCCGACAACTATGAGTATCTTCTTTTTCTTGCGTGTGCTGAGCTCTTCTGTGAATCCGAGGTCTTCGAGGATTTTTCTGGCGTCTTTGGTCTTTTTAATTGATTCTATCTTGTCTTCGACTATTAGGGGTAGTTCTTTGTCTAAAATCTTGTGCCCTCTGTCTTCAACTAGTTTTTTGTCTTTTGTTGCTGATATTGCGGAGTTTAGTGCTAGGTTGTATTCTTTGCGGTTTATTTTTCGGCTGTGGTCTTTGCCGAGTGGTGGGTGTGCTTTGCGGCCGCCTTTTGCTTGTGGGACTCTTACTACGTCGCCCAGTCCTCCGCCTCCTTTTTTGATTCTCGGCAAGTGTGTTAGTGCTTTGTTGATTGTTTGTCTGTAGGTGTTGCGTCTTGAGCCGTAATAGTCACCGGATGTTTGTAGTCCTGCAAGCGTGAATGATGCGTGTTTTTGTCTTGTGCTTGATTGTGCTGCTAATACGCTTTTTTGTATGAGGTCTGGCCTGTAGGGTGTTGTGAAGACCTTGGGTAGGGTGATTTGTGATTTTTCCTGCCCTGATATCGCGTATATTTTAGCCATCTTATATTCCTTGCTTGGATTTGGTGTTTATGTTTTTTATGGTTAAATCAACTGGTTTGTGACTTCTTCTTGGGAAGGTCATTCTGACGATTCTTTTTTGTGATCCTGGAACGCTCCCGTATACCATTATGTAGTCGTTTTTTACTGGGCCGTATTTTAGGAATCCGCCGTCTGGGGTTACTTCCGCGCCGTTTTCTCCGACTTTTAGGATTAGTTTGTTATATTCTGTCCTGGTGTGGTATCCGACTTGCCCTGCCATTCCCTCAACCCATAGTTTGCGTTTGGGCTTCCATGAGCCGCCTGTTCCCATGTGTCTTCTTTTACCGTTTGCTTTGCTGGCCTGTTTTCTTACACCGTATCTTTTGATGACGCCACCATATCCTTTGCCTTTGGTTACGGATTTTAGGTCTATGAATTGTTTTTCCTTGAATACTTCTTTTACTGTGATTTCTTTTCCGAGTACGCTTTTCGCGTAGTCTAGTTTCTCTTTTATTTCCCCGGATAGTGCTAGTTCCATGACGTCTGGGATTTTTTGCGCCATGTGGAGTAGTTTTGTTTGTGTGTAGGTTATGAGGAATATGTCTTGTAGGTTATCCAGTTTTTTCTCCGCGTCTTCAAGCCTTTTCTTGGATGTTTTTTTGGTGTCGCGTTCTTCGCACCATATGTCTGTGAAGGATTGTGTGCCGCCGTATCCTTTTACATATAGTCTGACGCCGACGACCTTCATCGGGGGGGCTTCGAGGATTGTTACAGGAATAGATATTTCAGTTCCGTATGTTGCACTAGTTTTGGTTTCATCAAGAACCATGCAGTGAGTCATTCCAGCTTTGTATCCGGTGAATCCTAAGACCTTAGACTCTGACTGCGGCCAAG
>CAYXON010000067.1:0-6220 GCA_964467145.1 uncultured archaeon
TTAGAGGGGGGTTGGGATACTACAGAGACATGGAGTTTCCAACCAGTTTAGCCAGAACATATCATCACCTGATGATACTCGGACACCCGCAGGATATCCCGCAACAAGATAGGAATAAGATGATGAATTACCTTAAGGGAAGCAGGACAAGAAGAAAATATATTGTAAATCCATCAATGCTTTACAACATGAAGGAGCTAGGCGTATTAGACGAGTTGAGCGAAGATGACAAAACAGAAATACCTGCTAGACTGCAAGAGCTAAGAGGAAAGATAGACCCCACAGAGGGTACCCAGATTAATAGCACTGAATTTTTCAACCTTATGGACTGCATAGAGTCGATGAGGGGTCTTGGATTCACTGTAAAAGTAGAGGATGCGGAGGAGATGATGCTCAGAGACTATCTAAAAGATGCTAGAGAAAGCGCTCATGGAGCGGACATCGCCAGAAGCCTATACTACCTAAGCAAATTATGCGGTAAGAAAGAGGCGACAGAACATGACATCACACCTATTGGAACATACCTAAACAACATGAGAACAGGAGTTAGAAGGCTCAAAGACCCGGAAGACTTCACATTTCACATAGCCAACATGCAAATATGGATACGGGAAGCAATACCCCCGCAGACAAAAGAGGTGGGTGAGATGCCGCCTTTGAAGAAACTATGACAACCAAGATGAAGGGCGTTAGGGGTCAGCCGCTTCTTGAGGCGCCAGCCGACTTGAGGTCACTTGATGTTAGTGCAGAAGATATTGAGGTGATTAAGGGTGCGCTTTCATATTTTAGGAGGAGTATGTTCAAAAACGCTCTTGCAAACACCTACCGCACACTCTCTGGGATAGGATACCCGCAACAGATACCGGAGGAGGACAACGAAGACATGTTGAAATGCCTCGAAGAGACAAGAGGCAGAGAAAAGCCAGCAGTCCTGCCAACTATGCTCCACAACATGAAAGAACTTAGATTGGTTGAAGGATTTACAGAAGATGACAGGGAAAAAATGTTCGCGAAGTTGGCTGAAGAAAGAGATACTATAAGAAAATCCAGTGGAGGGTTGGGTATTCGCACGGAATTTTTCAATATGATGCGTGACATCGATGCAATGAGGGAATTGGGTTTAACAGTCGGCTTAGAAGGCAATGAAGGAGAAAGGCTTCTGGAATACCTGTCTGCTGCAAGAAAAGAAGGGCATGGTGCCAACATAGCAGAGACCATGTATTATCTCAGCAAATTCGGGATGAGACAAGATGCAACAGACTACGACACCGGCAGGATTAGCAGATACCTAAACAACCTCAGAACCTCGATAAGAAGGCTTAGAATCTCGGAAGACTCTGCAACACACATAGCAAACATGCACCTGTGGATACGCGAGACAATAAACCCGCAACCAGATGAAATAGAAAAAATGCCGCCTTTGAAGAAACTAAATTAGTTTTTCGGTCTTTTTTCTGGCTGCAGGTATTTTGCTTTGGTGTTCTTTCAAAAATTTCTCCATCATGTCAGCGCATCGCCCCTTGCACTCACCACAGAGGATTGAGCCGTTTTTGCACTCGTGATAAATCTTAGACAGCTCCATGTCGTCGTCCACGAGATGATAGAGGTACAGCTCATAGACCATGCATTTGTCTGGTTGCCCGCCTTTCTTCTTCTGCTCCTCGACTGTTTCCCTGCCGCCGGTTTTCGCGGACATTATCTTCTTTCTCGCGGTTTTCGAGTCCTCACTCAATGCTATGTGGCTCTTTGGGTCAGATGAGCTCATTTTGCCACCTTGCAGGCCGCTCATGAACTTGTGATAGGTCGCGGACGGCGGGATACAATCCATGTCGGCGCCTCCTTCGCGTTTGGCAGCAAGCCTTGATGAGATGTCGCGCGTCAACCTGATGTGTGGGTCCTGGTCGGCGCCGACTGGAACAACTGTTGGTTTGGGTCCGCCAAATCTTTCAAGCTGCGGGTGCAGGATGTCTGCAACCTGTGTCAACACTGACACTATCTTTGCAGGTGATAGGTCCCCGTATATCGCCTTTAGCTCGTTGAATGTGACGCGCTTTGAGCCCATGTCACGCAAGCGGTAGTATTCGCTTACGTAGTCGCTTTGAAACCAGAAGTGTAGTTTCTTTTCCTTTAGACCAAGTGCGAAGTAGTTGGTGAGGTATTCTTCAAGCGCGATTTGCCTTGCCCGCTCAAAGGGTATGTCGCGCATCAAGTAGCTTTCAACGTCTGCCGCGCATATGAAGGTTTCAGCGCCAAGTTCCTGAAGCCATATTATCTCGTCAGCCACCATCTTATGGCCGATGTGGAAGTTGCCGGATGGCATAAGACCAGTCATCATCGCGAACGGCTTTTTTTTGTCTATTGCTGATGCAATTTTTCCGAAATCGCGTTGCCCGAATATTATGCCCCTACGGATATAGCGGAAGCTGTCGAATTTCTTGACAAAATCATCAAACCCACCCATGCCGAAGTCTTTGAGTAGTTTGTCGTAGTCTTTTATCTCGCTAACAGTCCACGGGTCAAAGTCGTTCATTTTTTGGAGTATCTTTTTTCAACCCTGCCCCAAGCCTCGTCCAAGTCGACGCCGAGTAGGTTGGATAGTTTTAGGGTAAGATACAATAAATCCGCTATCTCATCAGCTACTGTGTCCTTTGAAGGGGGACTTTTGCGATATCCTACGGCGTGGAGTATGTGTGAGGATACTTCCCCTAGCTCCTCCATCATATGGATTAGGGTATTTTCTGGTTTGTCGCAGGTCCAGCCAAAACGTGCGTCGAATTCTTTTACCTGCTGCTGGAGTTCATTAAAGCCCATACCTTATTTACTTTGTATGGATGGGATAAAACCGCCTGCCAACGAGGTATTCGTGGGTCTTGAGGAGTACAAAAGCAAGACCCCCGGCATAGGCGGTGTGATAAAGGACGCGCCAGAAGACTTCATAGTATGCGAGATAACACCCGATGGAAAAGTCATCAAATTGGAGGGAGATGAGGAGGGGGATATGCTTCTTGGAGACTACACACACTTCACACTCGTCAAAAGGAACTGGGACACTATGAGAGCGATAACTGTCCTTTCAAACATGGTCGGCGTCAGCAGGAACAGGTTCGCGTTCGCTGGCACAAAAGACAAGAAGGCGATAACGGCGCAGAGGGTCAGCGCATACAAGGTCCCAGTCGAAAAACTCAAATCCGTCAGGATGGCGGAGATAACGCTCAAAGACTTTAGCTACGCGGACGAAAACCTGGGGCTTGGAAGCCTCTGGGGCAACAGGTTCAGAATAAATGTGAGAAACATATCAGATGGTACAGGGGAGAGGATATCAGATATTGCGGAAGAACTCAAGGGGGGTTTCCCGAACTACTACGGCATGCAAAGATTCGGGGAAGTAAGGCCGATAACCCATGAGGTCGGAAGGCACATCCTCGCAGGGGATTTTGAGGCCGCTGTCATGTGTTATCTTAGCAAATCATTTGAGTGTGAAAATGAGCTGACAAAGCTTGCCAGGGATGAGCTCGCAGAAAAACGCGACTTTAAGAGGGGTTTTGAGGAGTTTCCTAAAAGTCTCGGATACGAAAAAGCAATGCTAAACCATCTCATCGAAAAGGACGGCGACTGGGTTGGGGCTCTTAAGACGCTTCCAAAAAATCTGCAGAAGATGTTCGTCCACGCATACCAGTCTTATGTATTCAATAGGGCGCTGTCAAGGTGCATCAGAGAGAACATCAGCGTTGATGTTTTGCCGCTTGTGGGCTCAGAAGTTGAGGCTGATGTTTTTTCGGCAGGTATTTTGGAGAAGGAAGGCGTGTCGGTAAAGGACTTCAGGGTTGAGGGCATGAGTGAGCTGAGGAGCAAGGGCACACACAGACAGTGCTTCACAGAAGCTGATGAACTTAGTTGGAATATTTCAGCTAACGTGTGCGAGTTCTCGTTCAGTCTGCAGAAGGGCGCGTACGCTACTGTTTTTCTTCGGGAGTTCATGAAAAACTAGATAATTTAAATAGGGGATAAGCGTATGATATAGTGGTTGGGGGTGTTGGCTGATGGACGGTTTTCCTCTCACCCCCCTATATGGGAGGAGCTTCCCGGCAAGGGCATCCCCATGTCCTAAGCCCCCAACCAATCACATTAATTCTTATTCTATGCTTCACTGATTTGTTGCCTATGGGAAGGGATTTGACGAAAGGAGGGCTTTACAAGACCATATTCCACGCCTCAGCTCCGACTGTTGTCGCGTTTCTTCTGCAGAGCGCATTCAACATAGTCGATGCGTTTTTCGTCGGTAAAATCAGCTCAGAAGCATTGGCTGCTGTTAGCATAAGCTTTCCGATAGTTTTCATAATCATCTCAATAGGCTCTGGATTAAGCGTCGGTGTAACATCTTTAGCGGCAAGATACGTTGGCGCGAAAAAATACACTATGGCAGACAACATCGCAGAACACGCAATCCTTTCAGCAGCAGTGGCAGGAGTGATTTTAAGTGTCTGTGGTATCCTGGTTTCTCCGATTTTATTTGATTTTATGGGTGCAACAGGAAGCCTTAAGGTGCTTGCAGTGGATTACATCAACATAATACTTTTATTTTCGACATTGAATCTTTTCGCGATGGTTGGCAACGGTATAATGTGGGGTGAGGGAGACATGAAAACTCCGATGCTCGCATTAGGTGGTGCGGCGGTGTTGAACATAATACTTGACCCTTTTTTCATATTCGTTCTTGGATGGGGCGTATCTGGTGCCGCGGTTGCGACAGTTATTGCAAGGACATGCGGGATGATTTACTTGTTCATCCACATACTCTCAGACAAGTCCAAGGTGAACCTCAACTGGCGGGACTTCAAATATGATTTCACACACATACGAAGCATATTCGGGATGGGCATACCATCCGCTCTGTCAAACGTGATAATGAGTGTGAGCATGTTCCTTCTGACTGCAATCGTCGGGACATTCGGGGTTGACGCCATTGCTGCATTCGGGGTCGGATTCAGGCTTGATAGCATTGCAATACTTCCGGCCATGGGTGTTTCAATATCCATGATAAGCATAGTAGGGCAAAACATCGGCGCGAAAAAGTCTAAAAGAGCAAGAGATGCTACAATCTGGGGTGGAATTTTCGCATCAGCTTTCATGTGCGCGATAGGCGCAATATTCTATATGTTCTCGCGTGAGATAATCTCTGTCTTCAACACATCACCTGATGTTGTGGAGTACGGCAGCTCGTTTTTGAGGATAATCCCTGTGAGCTATGTCGTAGTCGGCGTTGCCATGTCGATGTCCGGGGCGTTTCTGGGAGCTGGCAAGGCGATGCTTTCGCTTACTGCAACATTTCTCAGAGCCCTTGTGTTTTCAGTACCGCTTGCCTACCTTCTGTCCACATACTGGGGGGTAGAAGGCGTCTGGTGGGGGGTAGTAATTGGTTCGTACCTGGGAGCCTTATCCTGCCTGATATTCTACAAATACGCCAAATGGGATAGTATACAGGCTAACCAATAAGAAATCACAACGTATTTAAATTAATTTGCAGTATTAGTATAGACTTCAAGATGAGTGATAAAACCATCGACGTAAAGGTTGCGGAAGCCCTGCAAAACGACGTGGGGCGAGGCATAGTAAGGATAGACTCAGCAGCAGCCAAAAAAATAGACGCCACAACAGGAGACATAGTCGAGATAACAGGCGGGAAAACCACAGCCGCAAAACTCTGGCAGACAAGAGCTGAAGACGAAGGCAGGGGCATAATACGGATGGACGGACTCATAAGACAAAACTCAGACTCATCACTTGGAGACAAAGTCAAGATAAGAAAGGCTGATGTTAGCGACGCCAAAAAAATAATCATATCACCGACGCAGCATGAGATACGCTCAGACGAAAACTTCCCAGTGTTTGTGAGAAACAAAGTGCTCCTTGGAAAACCGGTCGTTGCAGGAGACATATTCTACCTGCCAGGACTTGGCGGGCAAAACATCTCATTCACAGTAGCTTCAACAAAGCCAAAGGGAGTTGTCAAAATCACTGAAGACACTGAAGTCGAAGCCAAAAGCAAACCAGTCGAGGTGACTGAGCTCTCAGTAAATGAAGTAAGATACGAGGATATAGGAGGACTAAAAGACGAGGTCGGAAGGGTCAGGGAGATGATAGAGCTTCCAATGAAGCACCCAGAACTTTTTGAGAAAATCGGCATCAACCCCCCCAAGGGAGTACTCCTTTATGGACCGCC
>CAYXON010000068.1:0-6176 GCA_964467145.1 uncultured archaeon
TCAGGCATCTTGCGAATGAGTTCATGAGGTTTGAGTGTTCGTCGCAGGCTCCCTTGCCTGAGTCGAATACGTTAACTGACGGGTATTGCTTGTCGTCGTATGCGTACTCTATGTTATCGCTCATCCAAGCGCTTATGTTGCTGAGGGTTTGTCTTATTGTGGGCGCCTGGAAACTGCTTGCCTGCCTGCATTCTCTGTCTGTTAGCGTCGTGTACTCGTCTTTTGCGAGGTCCTCTTTCCAAGTGTTTCCAGCCATCTTGTAGTCTGCGTATCCGCCGTTGACCCTTATCAGGTAGGTTATGTCAGCCTCGAATTTCGTGTCTTGCTCGCCCATCTTAGCAGTTATCTCATAGTATACTGTCCCCTCCCGTGTGACCTTCTCCTTGTACGTTGATGGGGTTATCCATTTTCCGATGACCTCCTGCAGCGGGGGCCTGGGCATCGCGGGTGCTGTAACATTCAGGAGCACATCCGTTTTCACGCCTCTCTTGTAGATTGTCAGATGCTTTGTTATCTTATACTCTACGCTGCAGGGTTTTCCGCATTTTGTGCCGCAGTCTATCCTCTCCTCCCCCGCGTCAAGTGCTGCGTTGAAGCATTTGTTGTACTCGTCGTATATCCTCGTGTACTCTTCGTTGAATCTTGCCTTCTTATCCCTTGACTGGTTGAGGTAATAGTTTGAGGTGCTCAGATATTCTGGGTTTTTGGTCTCAGAATAGAATACCATGTTGTCCATCGCCAACACATAGTCGTCTGCGGCACCATCTATTTCCGCCACCGCAGCCCTAAGGCCTGGCCTGAGACTGAAGCTGTTGAGTTTACTCTTTAACCCCGTCACCCTGACTCTCGTCTTGGCTGAGTTCAGGCCGTGTCTTGTGGTGTTGTAGTCTTTGTTGTATTGCATTATGGACTCAGCGTAGTCCAAGCTTATGTTGTACCACATGTTATCCAGTATTTTCACAAGTCGCACATCTTCAAACGACATGTCAGAGCAGCTTTCACAAGGCCCCCCACAGTCTATTCTCTCCTCCCCCTGGTTCAACATACCGTCCTTGCACGTGGCTCCGCAGTCAACGCACCCGAGCCCTTCTTCCGCATCACATATGTTGTTTCCGCAGCATCCCCCCTTCATGTTAGCGATGCACTCCCCCTCCACACAATAGTATCTGAGGCACTCAAACTGGGTCGAACAACCTTTTGCAGTGCCTTTAACATTTTCTTCGACGCACTCCCCGAGCGTCTGGTTGTATGTGCTTTTCACACACGGGTTGAGGCTATAACATAGTGGATCGGATTTTGGGGGCGTGCAAGTGCAGCCAAGAACTAGAACAACTGCGATAACTGCTGGGAAAACCCACCTCATAGTAAATACTTAAAGACACTCGGTAAAAAACACAGACTAGTTTGTATGTTTGAACGCTTTAGTCCCAGCCGCTATCGTCAGCGCACCAGCAAACAAAAGAATGCCCAAATTGTATTCTATGCTGTTTTCCCCGACCCCTACAAGTATTGTCCTCAGGGCGTCAACGCCATACGTCAGGGGGTCAAGGCGTGTGATTACGCCAATCCATGGTGGCATGTCCTTTAGAGGGAATAATGCCCCACTCAAAAAGAACATCGGCATGATGATAAAGGTCATGATGACCTGGAAACCCTCAAAACTCTTCATAAAAGAAGCTATCACAAGCCCTCCTCCGACAAGGCTCAAAGACGCTATGAACATGACAGCTATTGAGGCTGCAACTGTTCCCACAGTGAGTTGAGTCCCGAAGAAAGGCCCGAGAAGAAGTATTATTGTAGCGTCAAACATGGCTATGGTGCTTCCACCAAGGACTTTTCCCATCATTATTGAAAACCTTGAGGCTGGGGACACTAGTATCTCCTTCATGAAACCGAATTCCCTATCCCATATCACAGATATCCCAGACCTCATCGACGTGAAAATCAAAGACATCGCTATAACCCCTGGGAAAAGGAAAAGGTGGTAGTCCACACCCAACCCTGCAAAACGCGCCGACCCAAATCCGCTGCCGAATACGACAAGCCAAAGAACAGACCTTGCGACAGAGCTTATGAGGCTTGGCTTATCCCTTAAGTGCACTATAACCTCCCGCCACCATATCGTTCTGACAGCCCTAAAGTTCATCCTCCCCTCCGTTTCATAAAATGTCTGGTGCCTTGTTTGCCGTCCGCATGCTCAGGTCTCAGTTCTCTGCCAACATGATGCAAGAACACGTCATTCAATGTTGGCGTCCTAAGATCAAGAGATACTATCTTAACGCCTTGTTTCGCAGCGTACTCGCATATCGCAGGTATCGACTGCGCACCATTTTCTAAAAACAACCTGACACTCTCCCCAACATCCACGCGCTTGACAAAATCAAGATTCTCAAAAACCTTAGCATTTGAATTGTCCGACAGCTTAAGAGAAACTATGTCCTCACCCACACTTTTTATCAAATCATCTGGGGGACCTAACGCCACTATCCTGCCATAGTCTATTATCCCAACCCTGTCACAGAGTATCTGAGCCTCCTCCATATAATGTGTCGTCAAAATGATTGTTATGTCCTCCTCCCTTGAGAGTTTTTTTATGTAGTCCCAGATCTTCGCCCTCGTCTGCGGGTCAAGTCCGAGCGTTGGCTCATCCAAAAACAAAACCTTAGGATGATGAATCAAACCCCTCGCTATCTCAAGCCTCCTTCGCATCCCACCAGAATAATTCTTGACCGGCTCATCAGCCCGCTCCAACAACTCAACAAGTGCGAGAAGCTCTTCAATCCTCTTTTTAGCAAGTGATTTCTCCACGCCATAAAGTTCTGCGTGCATCCCCATATTCTCCCTGCCAGTCAACCTGTTGTCGATGCTCGAATCCTGAAACACTATCCCCACAGAACCCCTAACATCATGGGGGTGCGAAACCACATCAAAACCATTAACGACAGCGGAACCCGAGGTGGGCTTAAGTATCGTGCAGAGCATGCTCAAAGTCGTCGACTTACCAGCGCCATTAGGCCCCAGAAGACCGAATACCTCACCCGGCTTAACATCCAAACAAACACCGTCAACTGCCCTAATCTCCCCGAAACACCTCACCAAATCAACAGTCTTTATGGAGTAGTCCATCGCAAAAAACACCAAATAATACTAAAAAATGGATAAACAATATCCCCACACACATTAATAACCACTCCAAAAAACATCACTGACCCACCAAAAACCCCTTAAATCCCAGGTTCACAGGTTAATTAATGAAGCCTACTTATACTTGAAAAGAAAGATGTCCCCAAACGAAAAATTTCAAAGCGAGCCAGAGCTGACAGAAGACGGCCAAGAAATAATACGGGTAAGACTACCCCGAAAAGGACAGCTAGTCGGGGAAGTAGACCAGCTACTAGGCGACCGCAGAATGAAGATAAAATGCACAGACGGATACACCCGACTATGCAGGATACCTGGCAAAATGCGCCGCCGCGTCTGGCTCAAAGAAGGAAACTACGTACTAATCGAACCCTGGGAAGTACAGGAAAAAGAACGCGGCGACATACTATGGCGATACAACCCACAACAAGCAGACTGGCTCAGACAACACGGACACCTAGACGGAATAGAAGAAATCTAAGATTATCCTGTCTCATCAACCCAGTCGAACCTGTATCGTTTTCTCACTGTCTGCTGATGTGTCTCCTCTGGTTTTGTTACTCTACCGTACATGTAGTCTGTTTCTCCGCCGTGGTAGTCGTTGACTGGCGTCTGCTCCGGTTGCCCTAAAAGTCCTGAGAACATGAGGCCATATGAATCAACCGCCCGCCTCTGTATCTCCCTCGGCTCAAAAAGCCTGGCTATGAGGCATGCTTTATCGTATGCGTAGATTACGTCCTCCCTATGGTCTTCGCTTATGGCTCCCCAATCACGTTCAGTTATGGTTCTCCTCAGGTCCTGCAGCACCTCCGCCACCACCCGCCTGTCATTTCTGTCTGAGCCGAGCCGCTTCCCTTCCGCGTCTTCGGCGTATAGGACGTCGAGCATCTTGTCCGTCATGTGCAAGCTCCTCCTATCCTCGGTGGGCTCAGCAACCAAGTGGATTTCCTCGCCTGGGCGGTGCGGTTCCGTAGTCTTCCAGTCGTTTCCACTGTAGAGTTCGCCCCCGACGTGGCGGAACACATAAGTTTTATCCCACCCAACCAACTCCATGCCCCTGTTCTCACCAGTTAGTGCGCCTATGGCGTCGTCAAGGAAAGCAGTCACCCGCTTCTGTGTTCTCCTGAAATATTCGCTTTCTTGCCTTTCGTCATCAAAATAACTTCTTCTGAAGAAGCTTTCCGGTATGCTCTGAAATTCCCTTAAGACGCTGTCGAATCCGGTCCTGAACTGTGATGGCGTCACCATCATGGTTCCGTCAGATGCTCTGAAGTAATCGAGTCCGTATTCTGTCCTCGCCTGCGAACTGTTTACTGCGACAGTCTTTCTTGCGAAAGGGCTTTCATAAAGGGCGTCGTAGACCCTCAACGTGTTTTGGCTTTTTTGTTGGCTGTCAAACTCATCAAACAGGGATCCCATTACGCCCCCCATCAACTGCACAGCAGCCTCTCTATTCCACTCTCTTACAGACGTGAACGCAGCATCCAAATCTGTGTTGACTCTGTGGTAGTAGTCTCTGGCTTCGGCCCCGCCCAAAAACGACACCATGAACTGCTTGAAGTCATGACCTCTAACGTACTGTAGGGGGTTCACACCAGCTTTCTCGACCGTCTCAAACAGGGTCTCAAGCCATAGGTTATACAGGGTTTCCTGGTCTTTTGTGACTCCCGTCAACTGCGGCATGACTTGGTTGGCGAGCATGTACTGTCCGAACGTGTTTATCCCTGACGCTATGGTAGACATCCTCTCAGCTGGGGCGCTTGTACTCCTGAAATCCCCCGTGTCAGCTCTTCCACCCTCAGGGCTTAGGTTCTGTATTATGCTTGCATGATCTCTCTCTGCGAGGTTGGCTTTTATCGCCGCCCGCATATTGGCTCCGACATTACGTGATAGCGTCGTCAAATGTTTTTCCCCGGCTGTCGCATACATGAGATTTAGAAGAAGCGCCTCCTTGGAGCTGACGCCGCCCACTTTCCCCTCAAACTCATTTTCTCCCCCTCCCTTGTATAAGACTATGGCTGTCGCGGAAGACTCAACCGTTGGTTCGGGTCCAGCGTCTTTTTCTGGTTTTTTCACAGCCTCTCTCTCAAGCTTTGCGAGAATCTCCCTCGCCCTTCTCCTATTATCCCCTTCAAGGTACTGGTCTGTCACATACTTCATGTATGTGAGCGGGTTGCTCATGACTTCATTCAGCCTTCTAGTATCGTCAACGACCACAGTGACAGGAACATAAAGCCCCGGCGTCGCTCCCTCCCCCATGAGTGGGTGCGTCTGATAAGTCATACTACGGGGTGCGAACACCCTGTCTGCGGCACTTTTTTCGATGAAGGGTACTGTGTCCACTGCTATCTCAGAAAGCACCGCCCCCTCCTCTATGAGCTTCACATCCCTTGCGACCCTCACAGTCTCCTCCACACCGCACCCGCCTATTGGCACATCGCTTAACCTTGGCTGATGAGCCTCATCAATGAATATGCCCTTCGCACCCTGCTCTACAAGTATTCTTTTGCCGACGAACACTCCCTTGTCCGAAAGCTGCCTCGAGTCCTTCCCAGTCTTGGTCACGACCTCATCGTCTGCGACAACCGGGTCTCGTCCAGGCTCTATAATCTGCAGATGCCCGTAATACTCGCTACCCGTTCCCCCGAACGTGAACGCGCATGCTCTTTTGACCTCTGCAGTGTGATGACGTCTTTCAACGTACTCCCCAAGTGAGAGTATATACTGGTGGGTCATGTTATCTGCCAGATACTGGTCAACATCCTGCTGGATGCCCTGTTGGCTGTGCCGCAGCCTGAGCTGCTGCTCCGCCTCTGAGTGTATCCTCCTTAGGACCTCATCTGATTTTTCAGGCTCGAACCTTCGGATGTGACTCTCAAGGGTTCTGGGCTCTGTCACCACCCTATACCTCTGATGTATTATCGTTGACGGCGGCTCACCCTCCACTACCTCATGGGCTTTGACGACCGCGAACTGGAACTCACCAGGGAGATACAGTTTTCTCCTGTAACGGTAGGACGCCATATCATATTTCC
>CAYXON010000069.1:0-6149 GCA_964467145.1 uncultured archaeon
CACGGAGAATATCCCTGTCGTCTCGAGTATTCCGTGTATGAACTCTTCTGGTACGAAACCATGTATTGTGGCGCCGACTCCGACACCAAGCAAAACCCACATCCAAAGCTTTCTTACCAAATCTGAAGCCTCAGAAAGGCCATAACCCACCCTCTGCCTGAAGCTGTCGTATTTGACCTCATCAGTCTTTACAGAGGGTGTCCTGAACTCTTCTACAATATACTTTCCAACATCAAGCCTTGATACAATGATTCCAGACAGTATGCCCAAAAACAGCCCGAACCCGATGTATGCGAGTGTTATCTCAACTCCGAAGAACCCCACCATCAAGACCACTAGGTACTCGTTGATTAGGGGGGATGTGACAAGAAAAGAGAATGTCGGCCCGAGCGGTACCCCAGCCTCTATGAAGCTCATGAAAATCGGTATCGAAGAGCATGAACAGAACGGTGTGACCGCACCAAAAAGTGAGGCGAATAAATACGCAAGCCCCTTATGTTTTCCACTCAACCAGTTTTTGACCTTAGACGGCGATATGAATGTCCTCAATACCCCGACTACCGCAATCATCAGATACAACAGAAGCAGTATCTTTATGCTGTCGTAGACGAAGAAATTAACAGAATCACCAAGTGCGGAACCGGACTCAAAACCAAAAACCGAGTAGATGAGCCAGTCGCAGAACTCCTCAAGCATCTAGTCGCAGCAGCCCTTGTCAGACTCCTTGGAGTCGCATGAACCGCAGCAGCATGAGCTCTTAGATTTCTTCTCAAGACCAGCGTCCAATTTGTCGAAAAGACGCGCCAAAAAACCCTTCTTCTTATCCTCAACCATTTGAAACACCTGATTTAGGATAATGTATTCAGAGCTTATAATATAAGAAACGAAAGGCCGATTGAGACAAAAACGACCCCCGCAATCTTGACAGTTTTAGCAGGGTCTATGCGGGAGTATATCGCGCCCCCCAACGCCACAGCAACTGCAGAAAGCAGGGTTAGGGCAGCCATCGTCGAAACAAGAACCGTTAGCGGCGGGTACTGGGTTGCGAACAATCCCGCAGCCAGCTGGGTCTTGTCACCAAACTCGGTGGCTGCGACGATGATGAAGGATGAGATGAACGGCTTGCCACCCACTGAACCAATGCTTTCTTCGTGAGGGCTTTTCAAAAGCATCAGCGCCCCGAAGAATATGAAAAGCGCAGCAGATCCATAACGTATCAGATATTCGGGCACAACGTCTGAAACCCACGAACCAAGAAGTATTGCGACCCCGTCAACTAGCAGAAACCCAAAAAACGCGCCAGCCAGTATGCTAGCGCGGGATTTTGTCTTTGATGCAAGAAGCACAAGCGCGAGCTGCGTCTTATCACCCAACTCCGCCAAACCAACCGCGATGAAAGGCGCGACAAAATCAGCTAACATCATTCACTTCTTGCCCTGCATCTCCTTGATCCTTATCTCAAGCTGTATTACCTTCATCTGGTTGTCACGGGCGATTTCACGGAAGCTTTCCTCGTCGAGTTTGCGCTCGTGATACTTGGCTTTGGCGAGGTTCGTCATCTGCTCGACATCCTCCTTCTGCTTTATTAGTTCTTCAAGCGTCGCCTCTGCGTTTATTGAGGCCTGCTGGGAAGCCTTCTTCCCAGAGCGCATTATGACGAAAAGTACCACAACAGCTAGTATAACCAGCGCCACAACAACCAACCCGATTATCTCCTTTATCGGAAGGCCGTCGTCCATTATGTTCTTGCAGTCCGCAGAACAGGAGCCCTCCTCAGACGGCTCACACACTCCGTCACCGCAGAAACTATTGCCATTAACGGATTTACAATCCTCAAAACATGAGCCCTTCTCCATCTCCTCACATACTCCGTCGCCACAGTACCTGTCATCTCCTGGAGCCCTTACGAATACTGTCTTGGCTGCCTCGTTGTTTGCCTCATTTGACTCTTCTATAAGTTGGCTTCTGTGGGGGTAGTTGTTGTTCTGGTCTGCGCTAGCCACAATCTTGAATGAACCTGAGCGCGGGAACTGAAAGAAGTCACCTAGTTCATGCTTGTATTCGCCGCCAGACGGTAATGACTCAGGAACCTCGAACTCATCCTGTTTAAGGGCGGACTGGCTCTCATCGCGCACTGAAACCTCAACCCAGAAAGGGGCATCAGTCGGCACTGAACCAGTATTCTCCACGACTACGGTGACAGTTATCTTATCTGTCTGTGAGGGCTGCTCAGGCGCGACCTCCAAAAGCGAGATGACCAAGTCAGGCATGGGGCCTGTTTTCTTGTCGCATGATGTCTTTCGGTAGTTGCATTTGCCGCTGCAGCAAACCCCAGAGATGTCAAAGTTGCTTGTGAGGTCTTTCGGGAGGTTGCATTTATCCTCATCTGCTGCCCCAAGGCATGATAGCATGGCCATCTCCTCAAGGCTTTGCGCGTCAAGCGGCATGTTGTTGCCACCAGAGGAGCCAGACATACCGCAGTCGTCTTGGCAGCTGCCGCCTTTTCTCTCCTCGTCTGTGCAGATTCCGTCTCCGCAGTAGTTTAAGCAGGAACTTATACCGAACCTGCACGTGCCCCTGCAGCATACCCCAGACACATCTGTCGGGAATATGCTGACAATCTCCCCAGGCACATTGCATCTGCCATTATCTGGTTCATTGAAACAGAATAGTTTCATCATCTCAGACGCGAAGTCAGCGTCGACTCTTCTGCTGCAGGTGTTGGAGTGGAAGTTGCAAGACCCCCCACAGCATACGCCGTTCATCCCCTGATTAAGGGGGTAGGGTATGTTGCATGATTTGCCGTCTTGGATAGCATTACAAAATGACTTGCTTATCCGCGGCATAACAGCAGATATTTTTTCAAGGTTGACACTATCATATTGGTTTGTGACTACGACATTATTTACGATAACGTCTTTTCTGACTGTGTTCTGCGCGCAAACTGATGCCGCAAGAAGAAACATGACAGCGATTACATTCAGCTTCATCTTCTATGTTTTGAGTATCTGTATGCCCTCACCTTTCTTGAACTGTAGGGTGTGTATGTTCTCGCTATGGCCGGTACGCCTCATCTTATCTATGATGAGTGTTCTGCCTGGGTCTGGGCCAACAGTTACGTAGCGGAGGCTTATGACGCCGTCGACCACGTATTTTTCGGCGGACTCTGTGACATCGCCTGCTATCTCGTCAGATATCATGAGTGTGGTAAGGCCCTTCTGCTTTAGCCTGTAGTTTAAGTCGAGTATTATGCTCCTGAGCTTCTGGGTGTCGTTGAAGTTTATCATCATCGAACTCACGCTGTCTATCGCAGCCCTCTTCGCACCTATCTGCTCAGCTGCTTTTTCTATTATTTCTGTGATGTTGTCGATTGTCGCATGGTCTGGATCGAGGTTGAATGTGTCGGACGTCAGGTTCATCCAGCCTGTGCTCTTCTGCCTCAGGTTCGCGTTGATGATTATGAGCTTACCCTCGTCCTCGAGCTTTTGCAGGTCGAAGTTGAAGCCGAGCATGTCCTCCTTGAATTCTGCAGCGTCTTGCTCAAGCATCAGAAGGACTCCTGGTTCGTTATGTTCTATTATACCCTTGTAGATGTACTGGGTGACTAACACCGTCTTTCCGGTTCCGCAGTTGCCGTTTATGAGTATTGTCCTGTTTCTTGGGAACCCACCCTGTATGAGCTCATCAAGACCGTCTATCCCGCTTTTACACCTGTCGTCTGCCATAGCCGTTACAAAACAATATTAAAAAGACAAGGATAAAAATCATCGCCTGAAAAGGATAAAGGCACCCAAGACATAGCCTGCGGCGAGAATAAGTATTGAGGCTGGAAAAGACAGTAGAACACCCAAAAAAGAAAGGGCAATAAGGGCGTAGGGGGTTGGGTTACCGAATGCTATCATGAACGCCATCACATAAAGTAAGAACTCCAGAAAAATCGCAGACAACACCCCTGCGACACCCCCGCGCATATTCGCTAAAAACCCCGCATCCACAATGTTTATTTAGCTGACTTTTGAGATATATAAAACCATGGCAGAGAGCTCTCTATTTAACAAGCCCGCAAAAGCCCAAGACAGCAAGAAGGCCAGAAACATCTTCCTTGCAGCAGCAGCTGCGTTCACCCTCGCCATAGCGGTGCTCGCATGCGGGGGCGGATACATGGTGTTAAAGGACCTCGGCTACATCAAGGAGACCACGTCAACCACTTCAACGACTACGACAACCACCACGTCATCGACTACGACAACAATAGAGGCACCGACTACGACGACTGTTCCACCCACGACCAAGAAGGCCACGACCACGACTGCCCCAAAGACCACGACAACCCAGATGACCTCAACGACTGTGGAGGAGACTACGACCACAACAACAGTTTCAGGGATAGAATGCTCAAGCTCAATGGACTGCGGGGAAATCCAGAATTACCTCATGTGCTCAAACAACAACGTACTCAACTTCACGATAACACCCCAATGCCGCGGTGGGGAGTGCGTGAACAGACAGAAGTACGAGACCGTCGATATCTGCGAGACTGGAAAAACCTGCATTAACGAATCATGTGTGAGAGTCGTTGGAACAACATTAGTCGCCCCATCCACGAGCACAAGCACCAGTATAAGGTTCACTATGCTCACGACCACAACGACCATGGTTGTGCCTGACGCCACATTCTGCTGGAGCAGGACTTATGCGAGAAACCAGGCCGACTGCGACAACCTGCGATGCCCCAAAGGTAGCTGCGTCTACCAAGGCGAAGGAGCAGGGGGACACTGCGGATGCGCATACTAAAAAAAAAAAAGAGTTTAGCTTTTGGCCGAAGAAAAACCCCTACCTTTTTATGCAACCCAAACAATCTTTCTTGTACACAAAGGATAACAAATGAAAAGGAGTAACATACTATATGTGGTTTTTGTGGCAGTAGCAGTTTTGGCAGCCATTTTTTTCTGGTTTAATGCCCAGACAATACATGCCACAGACTTCAAGTCCTGCGTTGAGGAGGGAAACCCAGTGATGGAAAGCTACCCCCGGCAATGCAAGTCATCTGACGGCAGAACATTCATTAAGGAACTGGATGAACCATTAATCGGAGGGCAAAAAGACGAACATGGCTGCCTTGGCCCAGCAGGATACAGTTGGGCTGAGGATGTAGGCGCCTGCACAAGAAGCTGGGAGATAATAGGAGATGACGCTATTCGAGCAGCTAAGATTGCAGTCGAGTACGCAGGTAGCGGATACGGACTCACAGTCACACAAATCAATGCCTTAAACTGCCAGGGATGTTTCAATGTTGAGCTAACTGACAGTGAACAGGGAAAAACCGTTTTAGACTTAATCGGGTGGAACATCACATTAGAGGGTGAATGCGGGGATTGCCCCCAGTTTAGCCCCCCAGCACCAGGCTGGTGCGAAGGAGGAACAGTAGTCGCAGGGCAAACAGATGAATGCGGGTGCCAGACACCACCCAAATGTGTGATGGAGGAACTGGAGAAACGCTACTGCACCCAAGCACAAAGAGGGCCGCGCGCCTGCACACTAGAGTATTACCCAGTATGCGGGTGGTTCAACAACACTATAAAATGCTTCAAGCACCCGTGCGCGATGACGTACGTGAACGGCTGCAGCGCATGCGCAGACGAGAAAGTTGAGTACTGGACCAAAGGCGAGTGCCCGCAATAGATATTATATTGGCTCAGAGGAACATCGGGGTCTTGACCGCGTATTTGTCGAATTCATGTGGGTTGTTTTTTCGCACGTACTCTTCTTCTTCGCGGGCGAGCCTGTAGTAGACGACAGCCAGTATCGGCCACATGATTAGTGTTGGAAGGGTGGGCCAGTGGATGAGCCACCCCAACGTCACAGCCATTATGCCGACATACTGGGGGTGGCGACTGTATCTGTAAATGCCATCAGTCACCATCTTGCCTTTTCCCTTGTACACCTGATACCACCCAACACATATTAGGAGCAGTCCGAAGACAGTTATTGTGCCACCGACTATCATCATGGTCGGCAGCGTGAATGTTACACCCATGAAGTCGAGGTGGAGCGCGTACTGGGGGGAGTATTTCACGTCGACGACGCCCAAGTATTTGGCGAAAAAGTATGCAGTCAACGGGAACCCGTACATCTCAGCGAACAATGCA
>CAYXON010000070.1:0-6118 GCA_964467145.1 uncultured archaeon
GCAAAATAGTGGATGCAGGACTTGCGCACGGCTACACCCTGCTGATATTCGCAGACCACGGAAACGCAGAAGATCAAACCCCCAACTGGAGGACAAGCCACACAACAAACCCCGTCCCCGTGATACTTGTTTCAAAAAACGAAAAACTCGCCAAAGTCAAACTCAAAAAAGGGAAGGGACTGCGGGACATCGCCCCAACAGTTCTGAAACTCATGGGAATAGAAAAGCCGCATGAGATGACAGGGGAATCGATTATTGGCTGATTTTACTCTGTTTGGCTCTCTCCTTCTTGGCTTCGTCCCATAGTTTTTTCAGAAGCGGGCTCTTACCGTCAGACATCATAGAGTTGAAGTCTCCTTCAGAAAGCCTAAGGACAGCGTCACCATCCTTGATTATGAAGTACTTATCCTTCCTGTTTTCAAAAAGCTCAACACCCACTGAAATCACCCACTACCCTTATTGGAATAATAGCCTAAAAAACCTTATTATTTAAATTATGGGGTAGATATCTAAGAAATGCTATTCAACTCCCCAATTTTCCTATTCCTCTTCCTACCCGCTGTTCTGGCCTGCTACTACTTATGTGGTCCTAGGTTCAGAAACCTCATACTGCTTTTGGCGAGCCTGTTATTCTACTTCTGGAGCGAAATAGAATACACTCTACTGATGCTATTTTGCATACTCTCAAACCACATTCTGGGATATTTTATTGAAAAATACAGAACCCAAGCTAAAAAGATACTACTCGCTGCCCTGTTCGTGAACGTCCTCCTGCTTGCAGTATTCAAATACTCTGCTTTTTTCACACTGAACCTTAATACTGTGCTTAGTTACCTCGGTCTGGCGCTGTTGCCTATTGTGAAAACTCACCTGCCAATAGGTGTGTCTTTCTTCACGCTTCAAGCGATGACCTACGTCTTCGACGTTTATCGCAAAGAAGCCCATCCACAGAAAAACCCGCTTAATCTCGCCCTTTTCATATCCTTGTTCCCCCAGCTGATGGCTGGTCCAATACTCCGCTACAGAGACGTTGAAGGCCAGATACTCAAAAGAAACCACACAATATCTGACTTCTCATATGGTGTGAGAAGATTCATCATGGGACTCGGTAAAAAAGTCCTTATAGCCGACACACTCGCAGTCGTCGTCGACAGAATATTTATGATCCCTGCGTCTGAGCTCACAACAGGCTTATCATGGCTTGGCATAACATGCTTTGCAATCCAGATATACTATGACTTCTCAGGATACTCTGACATGGCGGTGGGGCTTGGGAGGATGTTCGGCTTCAGGTTCATGGAGAACTTCAACTACCCATACATATCCCAGTCCCTCAGGGAATTCTGGAGGCGCTGGCATATATCACTTGCAACATGGTTCCGGGATTATGTATACATACCATTGGGCGGCAGCAGGTGCTCACGAACCCGCAACCTACTCAACCTACTTATCGTCTTCATACTCTGCGGTCTGTGGCATGGTGCAGAGTGGAAGTTCATATTATGGGGCCTCTATAACGGGGGATTCATCCTGCTGGAGCACATGGGCTTTGACAGGCTACTCCTCAGGTTCCCCCGGATGTTCCGGCATCTTTACGTAGTCTCGGTTTTGATCTTCGGCTATGTCCTGTTCAGGTCCCCGACAATTGATGCAGCCATCAGTTATGCTGATGTGATGTTAGGCCTTTCCGGATACGGGACCTTCTACTACCTTTCAGGATTTTATCTGACCAAAAAAGTCGTGTTGGCGTTGATAGTCGGGGCTGTGGGCTCAACGCCGATGGCTTCTCACATGTGGCAGCGCATAAAATCATCATGCGACTCATTCGGATGGCTGTGCAGCCCTCTTTTTAGGGTTTCAATATGCGCGTTCCGGCTAATGTTTATGGTTTCAGTCCTTCTACTGTCCGTAATATCCTTGGCAGCTTACACCAGCAACCCCTTCATATACTTTAGGTTTTAGACATGAAATTTAATCTTGAAACCAACGGATGCTGCGTTGAAGACGCACTACTGATAATGTGCTTTTTGGCAGTTATCTTCTCACCATCTCTTTTCATGGCTTTTGGGATTGCGCCAAGTTTTGACTTGGGTGAGAATCGTGAACTGGCTAAAATGCCAAGTTTGCAGGACGTCAATTACTCGATAGGCGGATACTTGAATGGGTCTGAGGACTACTTTAACGATAACTTCGGGTTCAGAAGCCATCTGATACGGGCGAATGGCATGCTGCATGTGGGGGTTCTCGGAATCTCGCCGAATGAGAAGGTGATTATCGGCAAAAACGATTTTTTATTCCTTAGAGATACCATGTTAGATCCATGGTATCGACCCATAAAACCATTTGATGAGAAAGAGTTACTGTTGATAAAAAATAACCTTGAGAAACTTGAATGTATGCTCTCATCAAGAGGCGTTAGACTAATCATCTTAATTATTCCCCCATCAAACTACGTGTATCCGGAATACCTGCCAGATGAAATTAACTCCTCGTTTGGGAAAACAATGACTGACCAGCTGATAGAATATCTTAGGATTAACTCGAAAATACGCACAATTGACGTTAGGCCCGCCTTATTGGAAGCTAAAAAGGATAATCTTGTTTTCTTCAGAAATGACGTGCACCCCAACTATTTCGCAGCTTATTCCTTTGCTGACTCCATTTCTAAAAATCTATCTGGCTTCTACTCACTAAATCTCGCGCCTTTATCCGAGTATAATGTCTCCAAAGGCCTTAAAAACGATAACCTAGCAAGACTAATGTCTTTAGAATATATGCTGCCTGAGGAGGGGGCAGTAGCGCCTAAAAATGGCTTTCACATAAATGAAAAACCCACACTATGGTATAATACCCGCGAGAACATATCAAGGCTTTACACAACCGAACTTAATGATTCATCAAAGCTAAAGGCTATTGTTTCAGGCGACTCCGCAATATTCTATCTAATGCCTTTTCTTTCCCCAAACTTCAGGCAGGTAATCTACTTAGACCCAGTTAATGACGGGCTTCAGCAAGAGATAGTTGAATACGAAAAGCCAGATATCGTTTTTTTTGAGATATTCGAGTCTAACCTTAGACGATGGAAGAAAATACAGACTTGAGCTCACCCAGTGTTCTCACACCCGCCTACTTTATGCCGTCTTCTGTTATGTAACCTGTTACGTACTTTGCTGGTGTGACGTCGAATGCGGGGTTTATTGCCTGGCAACCATTATGTGTTATCAGAACCTTTCTTATTACCCCCTCATCGTCTTGGCCGAACATATGAGTCACCTCATTAGGTGAGCGCTCCTCAATGGGGATATGCTTGCCGTCAACACAAGCTCTGTCGAACGTGCTTGATGGGGCGGCGACGTAAAATGGTATCCCGTTTTCTTTCGCAAGAACCGCCTTCTCATAGGTCCCTATCTTGTTTGCAACGTCTCCGTTTGCTGCGACCCTGTCAGCGCCCACAATCACTAAATCAACTTGTCCAGTGTACATCAGATAACCTGCTGCATTGTCTGTCAAAAGCTTGTGGCTTATCCCCTCCTGCTCAAGCTCCCACGCAGTCAACTTCGCCCCCTGACATCTGGGGCGCGTCTCATCAACCCAGACATGGACTTTCTTGCCCTCATCTCTTGCTATCCTCATTGGCGCAAGCGCGGTTCCCCAGTCAACGCAGGCAAGAGCCCCCGCATTGCAGTGGGTCAGAACTCTTGAGCCGTCTTTGAGAAGCTTTGCGCCGTGGACTCCAATCATCCTGCACCGCTCAACTGAAGCGTTGGCGTACCTGTCGGCCTTATCTTTGGACTCACCAGACGCTTTCATGTAGCTGTCGAGTGCGTCTTTCAAATCATAGGCTGTGGGTCGTGTCTCAAACAATCTCTTGTACGCGTCATCCAAGTCCTCCCCCCTAATTTCTGCCAGTGCCATGCCGTAGGCGCCGGCGGCCCCAATGGCTGGCGCACCTCTCACAACCATTGTGGAGATGGCCTCACATACTTCTGCGACATTATCGTATCTCACTATCTTGAACTGGTGTGGTATCAGCCGCTGCTCAATCATGCAGACTTTTTCACCCTCCATCCACACGCTCCTGTAGTCCTTGCCCTCTATCCTCACCTTAGAAACCTCACCATGGTAACGCCGTCAACATATCTGTTTTTGACCTTAAAGGCTTTTCTCCTGACACCCTCCCTCTTGAAACCAACTTTCTCATAGAGCCTCCTTGCCCGCTCATTACCACTTACATACTCGAGCTCAAGCCTCTTAACCCCTTTTTTCCTTGCAACAGAGATTATGTAATTCATCGCCTTTTCACCGACGCCCTTGCCCCAGTATTCCCTTGCAATATCTATCCCTAAAGACGCGACATGCGAGTTTTTCATACCTTTCGGATTGAGCTTCAAAAGCACTGCTCCCGCAATAACCCCCTCAACCAGTACTGAACACCAGATGAGGCCGTCCCGCCTGAACCGCTCCCACACCTGCTGCGTGGATTTCATCGACACTGGCGGAATCAGGCTGAGGTACCTGCTGACGCGCTCGTCATTGACTACGTCATTCAATGCCTTTAGATCTTTCTCACCCACTATTTTGAAAGAAATCTTCATCCTATTTTCTGCCGTACTCGTCCTCAACCCTCACGATGTCTTCGAGGTAGTTAGTCGACACCTCAACAATTCTCGTGTCTGTTATTGCCTCCACCCTATGGACTACTCCAGACTTTATAGTCACGGACTCGCCCTCAGAAAGGACAGTGGTGTTTGAGCCGAGCGTGAACTTCATCTTCCCAGACAAAACATACATCGTCTCCTTCTTCTTTTTGTGATACTGAAGACTCAGTTTGCACCCCTTATTCACCTCTAAAATCTTGCCGACATACTCGGGTTCAACCGCGAAATGAAGCTCCCTACCCCACGGTTTCTTAACAACCCTCACAGTGTTCAAGTCCATTCAATCCCTCTTTTGAGAAATCTTTTTGACAAAATCAGAAATATCAAACCCTCGCAGATCCTTACTATTCACTTGAATCGTCGCAGCTGGTTTTTTACCGCACAACTCCTCCATACTCTTAATGGCTTTGTCTGCGCCGCCACCGCCTGATGTTGCGAAGAACGCTACTCTTTTGATTTTGCCCTTGTTCTGGCTAAGGTAGGTCCTGACAGCTGCGGTTTCAACACCAACCCAAACTGGTGTTCCGACGATGACAATGTCGTAGTCGGCGGGGTTTTTGCTGTATTTTATCTCTGTTAGCTTTCCAAGAATAGATGACAAGGCAGCTCTCATATAGCCGATAAATCCTGCGCGGTCCCGTAAATCAATTATTTCGTCGAAATCAGCGCCCAAAGCCTTGGAAATAGCCTCCCCAAGTGCCTCAGTGTTCCCGCTTCTGGAGTAGCAGGCTACGAGCGCCTTCATAGACAAAAGATAGGGCAGTCAGCTTAAATAGTGTTATTTCTTAATAATGTCACCCACAACAGAAGGTCAAAAATGAGCGAAGTAAAAGATAAGAGTTTGGCGGATTGGGGCAGAAAAGAGATAACAATCGCCGAAAGCGAGATGCCAGGACTTATGGCAGTCAGGGAAAAATACTCTAAAACTAAGCCATTAAAAGATGTGCGAATCACAGGGTCGCTTCACATGACCATCCAAACCGCGGTTTTGATTGAAACGCTTGTGGCACTGGGTGCGAAAGTCAGGTGGGCATCATGCAATATCTTTAGCACACAAGACCACGCAGCCGCAGCAATCGCCCAAACAGGGGTTGAAGTATTCGCATATAAAGGGGAGAGTCTGGAAGAATACTGGGATTATACATTCAAGGCACTATCACATCCAGAAGGCGGGCCACAGCTAATAGTCGATGATGGCGGGGATGCGACACTACTGATTCATAAAGGACATGAGTTGGAGAACGGCTCAAAATGGGTGGACTCACCATCAAAAAGCAAAGAAGAGCAAATCATAAAAGATCTACTTAAAAAGATATACAAAGATGACCCAAAACATTGGCATAATGTTGTTAGTGAGCTAAAGGGAGTATCTGAGGAAACGACAACCGGCGTGCACAGGCTCTATCAGATGATGGAGGATAAAACACTACTATTTCCCGCAATTAACGTGAATGATTCTG
>CAYXON010000071.1:0-6097 GCA_964467145.1 uncultured archaeon
GGAAAAGGCGATGGATTTCTTCTTCAATTTCATGCAAGAGTTTAAGGATAAGGGCGCTGATAAACTCTATCTTGAGATGCAAAACTGGGATGTGATCTACTTCATACTACCTGGTACAGATAGCGCACTTATAGTTATTGTTCCCGCGCTTTGTAATCGCGGTCTTCTTGAGGTTGAGGTAGAAAATGCCCGGCGTCGTATATTGAAGGTATTAGAAAAAAATAATGTCTGAACTAAAATCCTCTGTAGTGTGTACGCGACTTAGGAAGTCTCGCGAGGCTGGAAGGGAGTTAGCAAACAAAACACTCTTAAAATTAGGCACTACCCCAAATTTTATCATACTGATTACAACCATACACTACAAAAAATTAGGGGGTTTTAACGAGTTTTTAGCTGGAATATATGATGTTTTCCCCAAAACCGTCCGTTTGGTTGGCGCAACTGCAGCAGGGTTCATCACCCCAGAAGGGTGTTTTACCTTTGGCGCAACCTTAGTTGGCGTTAGATGTGATGAGATGCATTTCTCGTGTGCTGTTGCAGAGCATATGCGTAGAAACCCAAAGTTGGCTGGGCATAAATTAGGGGTCAAAATACGGCGGGAACTTGATGGCTCCTCATACCCTCACGCGTTTGCTATCCACATATCAAGTGGGCCAAAGGCCTATAATCTCCCTGGTCTTAAGCTTCAAAGGATTATCAGAACTGAAAATCATACTATAAACAAAATAATGAGCACCCTCACTTCCCTGTCACTTAATATTTCAGGGAGGTTTCTGGGGTTGGGAATACCCTTTTTTGAGGATGCTATGGGTGAAATATACAAGGAGTTGTGTGATTATTCGGCTGTTGGGTTTGGCTCCATTGACGACAATTCCTTAATCTATAATTACCAATTTTTAGACAATAAGGTTTTTACAGATTCTATTGTTTTGCTTGGTGTAAAATCAAACTATAACTTCAATATTTCAACATCCTTTGGGTTCAAAAAGACTGATAAGATATTGGATGTGACGTCGGTTGGTTTGGGTGGTGCTGAGATCAAAACTATTGAAGGTCACCCCGCCATGCCCTGGATGGCTGAGAAATTTGGTTGGGGTAAGTGGTTTTTTGATGATGTAAAATTTTATAGGCGTTCTTTGTTCACTCCTTTCATGTCCTCTTATGTTTGTCCTATAACCAAACAGGTTATTAATTATATTCAGGTTTTGGGTTGGGTTTTTGGTGACTCCATAATCCTTGGCATTAAGTGTGTTGATGGGAAATTAAATTTACTTTCTGCTTCTGGGAAAAGTATCATTGATTCTGTTGACAAGTCTGTCGACAACATCAGCGGTCTTGATAGTCGTCTTGGCTTTATCATATCTTGTTCTGCTCGTCTTGAAACCTTGGGCCCTCACGTCTATGATGTCTATGATAGGCTTGTGAAACATTTTGGCAGCACTCCTTTCGTGGTTGTTTATGCGGGTGGTGAGGACGCATACACCTCAGAAACTGGTATGTATCATGGGTATGAAAGCTTCCATGTTGGTGTTTTGAATAAGCCTTAATTCTCTTGTTTTTTTGTTTTTTGGTTGTTTTCTGTGTTTGTGGGTGAAAACATGTGTGTTTTTATATCAGTATGTCGAGAGTATAATTAACAGGTGTTAAGTAAACTTAACACCTAAGCACGTGTTTAAAATGATATCAAATGAGTGGGCCCAGCTGCTGGGTCGTAAGGGGGTGCCGCAGATAATTGAAAGTTTAGCTCATGGTTCTCAAAGACCTAAGAATCTACTTGAAATATCCTCTGTATCACGCCCAGGATTTTATGCAATATTGAAGGAGATGCTGGAGTTGAAACTTGTTAGACCAACTATGATAGTGCAAAACAACCGAGGTTATCAAGCATATGAGTTTACGTCAGATGGTTACGTATTCGCGGAGCACATAATAAAAAAATAAAAATGAGGTGGATGGTTATGGCTGTACTGCTTTTGGGGGGGTTAGTGAACAGTCAGAACATAAGTCAAGCTGAACAACACCTTAACGAATACTACAGGCTCAGACTATACAACGACTCAGTAACCGACTGGAACACAAGAACAAGAACTGCGTGGGTGCAAAACAACACATATACTGTTGAGCGCGGCAACTGCACAGAAGAACAACTTATCCACAACTATAACCTCGGCTACGACCTAATTGACGACCCCCTAGTCGACTACCGCGGTGTTGAGGTTCCTGAAAACATCTTTAACGACAAATGCGGGGTCCTGTACGTTTCTGAACCAATAGTCTACAATGGTTATGCCAACATTACTTGGGTACAGGGCAATACAGTCTCCCTATCAGTGGGTGTTGGGTGCACAACCCGGACAGTAAACGGCACATGGGATAATCCAGACCCAGAAAGCCCAAATGGTGGCTATCACAAAGAATATCTACTTCCAGTTTATGAGAACACGATCGTTTTCGCAGGCGATCAAGTATGTTTCAACGAGACAATAATCCACGGCGAAGGAGGATACCCTAAAGAAGTTGACTCACTACGGATGCTTCAGATCAACTGTTCACTAAAAGATCCAACAACACACGTGCAGGTAAAACACACCTGCGAAGGAAAAATAATCCTAGACTCAGCATACCAGGTGATGGGATATATTGTGAACTGTGATACGGAATCGATTAAAACAGTATTGGATGACAGGTGCAATTACGAGAAATGTTCAGGTATACTAGACAAAGATGCTATGAAGGCCTGTAATCATGCATGTTCTTCGTATGCTTCACGAGAGGTGAAAAATGTCTGCCAACCCCGAAGGAGTCAAAAAGTAGATTGCCCCACACCCGCAAGCAGCACATACGGCGTCCCAGAAGATGGCAGCAGCAGCTACCACATTACTCTCCCAAAGTTTAATGCGGACTACTGTAGGAAATACTGTGATGAGAAGTATGATCCGTCAAACATATGCAGCAACAACATAGTCAAACTACAATCTTCGGAAGCGTATGTCTGCAGACAATCCCAAAACTTCACAATAAAACAGGATTCAACCTACTCCTGTTCTGGAGAGTACTACGTCCAACGTGGTGGTTTGGCGGGTTCTATAAGCCTTTCTTCAAGGCCTTATGACATGGCTGGTGTGGTTTTTGGGGATTCTGTTGGTAACTTTTTGTTTTTTGAGCCGAGGCATGAGCTTTACAGGATGCATAATGAAAGTCTTAACTTCTCCGAGCACCGGGCTTATTCAATTTTCGAAAACGACTACGAAATCAAAACCGCACATAATGACAGCGGTTATTTTGACTTCACATATTTTGAAACAATCTACGACACACAATATTTAGCCGAAGCTTTCTACACTATCAATAATTTAAAACAAAATGGGATCACTATAAACTTCTCATTCACTGCACCCAACACCGGGAACCTCTCAGCAGAGAACCTTTCCATCATAACCTTTGAGGACAGGTTCGACCTGTCAAGGACTAAATCCTGTGCGACAAACGCCGACTGCGGTAACGGTAGCGTATGTGTTGACCTTCTCTGTCTTGACCTTTCAAAATTGAACACAACAGTCCCGTTATCTTGTCTTAAGATGGTGAACCTAACGTCTCTGATTTTATCATCCCCCTATAATGCAGAAGCTGGCCAAGATGTTGAACTATCTGGGACTCTAACGTCTTATTCAACTCCTCTTAAGGGTATGGTGGTTGAGGTCAGCTGCAGTCCGAATAACCTTTCAGTTTTGAAAAACACTGATGAAGATGGTAGGTTCAGGCTGAATTTCACTATGGACTCTGGCAGAATAGTTTGCACTGCTAAATACGCGGGCGACAACATCTATAAAGAGTCTGAAGGTCTGGCACTAATCAGGCTTAAGACTATATTCAGCGACTATATCGTCATCTTAGGTGTTTTTACGGTGTTGGGTTTTTTCGCAGTGTTGTTTTCTGTTGCAGAAGGTGGCAGATCAATACATGATTTCTACGAGGAATTCAGGGGGTTTTTCAGATGAAGAAGACATTGATTTTAGGGATATTATTCCTGCTAATCTCCCCGACTCTAGCGGCTGCAGTGGATGTAAATGACCTTTTTGACTATGGTGATGGATTTATCAACACTGTGGAGCGGGCGATTCTTTCCATTATCGGTCTTGACACAGGTAAAATAATAATCACCCTCTCAACCTACCTCACTTCTAACCCTAACATAGACAACTGGCCTATAATGAAGATGAATTTTGACCTCATGTATCTTATTGCTGGCGGATACTTCGTGTTAGCTCTTGTTTTCTCTGGCGTGAAATATCTCGCAGCCGCCGGAGACCCCACCTCCCGGGCGTTTATCAAAAAAAACATTAAGGGAGTGTTCATGGCCATGGTAATTGTGATAGCTAGTGACCAAATATGGAGGATTGGTGTGTCATTGTCTGATAGTTTGACAGCTGCTATGATGACTTTTGGCTTTGAGGCGTTGGAGGAAACTGCAAAATCAGCGTCGGCTTCGATCTTGTCTATAGCAACAGTTGGCCTTTGCGTCCTCTCACCATTTACTCTCCTAATCCTCCTAGTCCTTCTTGTAGTTGAGGTATGTAGACAGTTCATACTTGTTTTGACCTATGCACTTTTCCCCATTGGTCTTGGCATGTATTTTGCAGGTGTTGGCAGATCCCTTGGTAAGAGGGTGCTTAGCCTTTACCTTATCGCAATACTTTCCAACCCACTGATGTGTCTGTTTTTCTCATACGGTGTGGTAAACCTTGATGCAGTCCTTAACCCCCCGTCAGGTTCTGGAATTGATGTAGTCGTAGGTGATAAACCACTTAAGGTGCCTAATGCTGGAGACACCATCTTAGGCATCTTCATAGCTATTGGATCTTTTGTCTTGTCTGCGACAACACCCCTGCTCCTTATGGGTCTTATGGAAAAGGGTGGTATGCTACTTAGTGCTGTAGCTCCTCTTGCAACCATTGGAGTTTCCGCTATTGCCACTCCCGCAGCCGGTATTCTTGCTGGTGGTGCATTATCTGCAGTTGGAGGTAGTATGGAGGGTGTTGGCAAGCAGGTTAGTGGTAAGGGGTTCAAGTTCACACAAGGTTTGATGAATACTGCAAAAGCTACGACAGCGTCCGTTGGCGAAACAGCCGCAGCATACGGTAAGGCCAAACACTTTGAGGAAAAAGAGAAGAAATTCGGAACCCCCAAAGACCTTCACACACCACTATCCAGCCGCGGCGGCGCAGCTAAGGTTCCTAACACTGGTGGTAGAAGTGTTGATGGTCTAGTTGGTGAGGGGGTGTCTATACTCGCTGCCAAAAAACAATATAATGTGTCTACGCCAAAAGGTTTGGGTGAGTTGTTCTCAGACTTCGGCAACCTCGACCCGAAATATGGTGAGGCACTTAAGATATACAACCAGCAGAGCGGCAACTACACAGACCTTGACCACGCAGGAAAGCCCACATCAACCAGCAGGGTCATCGACTGGACTCAAGGTGAGGGTAACTGGGATACAGAAGGCCGCAAATACCTCATGCAAAACTTCGCAGGAGGCGGCCTAGTCGAACTATCAGGTGACGGAGGCCTAAACCTAACAGGCAAGGGGCGTGAAGCCCTACACACTGAAGGTGTTGACACAACACCCTTGGAATACATTAGCAAACAACCATGTGGTTTCTCCTACGCGCAAGGTTCATATGAGATAGCCAAAGCAGACGGGGCAGTAGTTGATGAGAAAATAGTTATCAAATCCCCTACACACGAGAGCATGAACGTCGCAGGCAAAGACTACAACATGCACATAGGACAAAACGGCAGCCAATACCAGGTAGTCATAGAAGGTGGCCGCGGCAAAACAATATACTCCAGCCTAGACAGCCAAGAACATGGCATAAACAGTCCACAAGAACTCACACAATACATACAACAAACATCCACAGACTACGGATTAAGACCCGAACAAACAGCCGTAATCATGAACGAATGGAAACCTGTAGGAAAAACAAGAAATGGTATGAGTTGGGAACAGGACCAGGACACACATATAGTTAGGCGAGTTTATGAGGAAGATGGTTCCCTCAAAAAGCAATGGAAATACAAAAAGAGGAATCCTTGA
>CAYXON010000072.1:0-6032 GCA_964467145.1 uncultured archaeon
GCCACCCTAATATAATGTATCCCAAAAACAGGTATGACATAGCCTGTATCGCGAGCATAAAATCCAACACGTAAAGGCTCAGAAATGCTGCGATGAAAAAAGTGAGTGTCTTCCTGTTTTTTATCTCAAGGCGGAAGTACTTCTTGCGAGATAGCATAAGAAGCGAAAGTATCAAAACCATCTCAGTCATGAACGCAGTCGTAGGCCTGAGTATCGCAACTGTTGCGAGAAAACCCCCGCACACTGTTGTCGGAACGCCGTAGAAGTGGGTGGTGTTTTTAGTCCTCATAAAATACCACAGCCTAAACGCGCTTGCCAGCACATATACGGCTATTACTACCGGGTGCACATCGAAGACGCGCATGGTCAGGAAACCGCCTGCGAGACTGAATGAGAGGAAATCAGCTATTGTGTCAAGGTACCCCCCTATCTTGCTTGTTGAGTTGAATCTTCTTGCCAGATAACCGTCAAAACAGTCAACGATTACAGTCACAAGTATCAGCCCGCCCGCCTTCACATACTCTCCAGATTGTGTGAGAAGAATTGAGGCTATAGCCAAGCCTATGTTGAACAAGGTCATTGAATTAGGTATGTGCTTTTTTATCTTAGCCACTTAGGACACCTATTACTGTTTCACCAGCCCTGACGCGCTCCCCTTTTTTCACCTTAACCTCTACGTTTTTAGGCAATATAACGTCGACACGGGATCCAAACTTTATCATCCCAATCCTTTGCCCGACCCTAACTTCATCACATTCTTTTACAAATGGGACAATCCTTCTTGCGAACACCCCTGCATACTGAATCAAGGCAATGTTTATGACACCAGCCAACTCAATCCTTACATGTTCCCTGCCCTCAGGACTCCCCTCAAGGTATGCCGCAATCTTTTTGCCAGGCGTGTGCTTCACAGACCTTATCACACCCTCAAAGGGGCTTCGGTTGATGTGGACGTCAAAAGGGGACATAAAGACCGCGACCTTAGTTGCAGCTCCAACAAACGGGTCATCAACGAGTTCGACGCTCATGACTTTTCCGTCAGCAGACGATATTATAGCCCCGATATCGTCGGGTGTAATCCTTTCAGGGTCTCTGAAGAAGTAAAGTGTGAAAGCAACAGCTAAAAGACCAGTCAAAAAAGCCGGCGCGAAAATAAAGGCTGCAGCAACTGATAAAACAGCCTCGGCAATGAGTATGTTTCTGCAGTCAGACCACCTAATCATGGAACTAAAATAGTTTTGAAACAATAAAAACCTCCTCTATTCCTTCATACTTTTCCTATCACCTAAATCAATAGGCTGACCCCCATAAGCCAGTACACCCTTACTTTCGACTTTCCCACCTGATATGAAAGCCTTAGCATCCTCCTCTGTCAGCTCAGTCAAACTAGCTCCTTTGAAAAGAAGCTGCAGACCGTTTATGGTCGGCACACCCTCTCGCATAACCCTCAAACCAACGCTCTCTATTCTCAGCCCATCAAGATCATTTTCAAAACACTGCCTTGACGCAACCCAGATGTCTGAGCCAATCTCAAAAACAACAAAGTCCCTGAAGACATCGTTGCCGACCCCATACTCACTCGTAAGACCCTCGACAATCTTCCTCTTCTGCTTGCTGTTTAGCGCGTTCACCACCATTTTTTCAGCCTCGCAACATAAAACCCGCCGGTGTTGTTTTGGTGCGGGTAAACTCGCATAGTATTTCCAACATCCTCGTGAAACTTGTTTTTCCCCCACCTATGAAGTCCTGGCGTGTGCACTATGTCAGCCCTAACCTTCTCACAGACCAGGTCATACTTCTGTATCGCGTAATCGACAACCTCCTCATTCTCCTCGGGTGTGAAAGTGCAAGTCGAATAAACAAGGACACCGTCTTTTTTCAAACTCTTGTATCCTGCATCAATCAGCTTCTTCTGGAGGTTCGAGCATTTTTTCACATGCGACGGACTCCATATCTCGGCTGCGTGCGGGTTCTCCCTAATTTGTCCGAGGTTGGAGCACGGGGCGTCAAGGAGTATCTTGTCAAACAATATCTTGTCTGGGAAAAGCCTACCGTCCATGTTTGTGACAACAGCGTTGACGACCCCCATCCTGTTGAGGTTGAACCTCAAGCTCTTAAGCCGTTTGAAGTCCGGCTCATTGGCTATCACACAACCAGTGTTTTTCATCATCACAGAAATCTGGGTCGTCTTGGAACCAGGGGCAGCGCACAAGTCCAGTACAGTATCCCCCACGCATGGCGCGAGAACTTCTGCAGCCAACATGCTCGCAGCCTCCTGAAGATAAACCTGCCCTGTAAAGTGTTCTACTGAGTCGCTCACAAGTGAGTCAGTGAAAAAACCGGTGCTGCACCAGCTTATTGGCTCACCATCAAAGCCTTTCGCAACCCCTAAATCGCTCTTAAGCGTGTTTACCCTAAAAGACCTTCTCTGGGGCTTGGAACACGCGTCCACGAATTCCCGGTACTCCCCATCCAAAAGTTCCCTGAAAAAATCGCCCAAACCACCTTCTAGATTCATTTTTATTGTTGTATGCGGGAATACTTAAACTATCTTTTCAATAGAATATAGAATGGAGTATAAAATCGTAATATCGGACCCGAAAACTGGTAAATCATACCAGGTAGAGGTTAAGGAAGAGCAGGCGAAGAAGCTCAGGGGAAAGAAGATAGGGGACGAGTTCGAGGGACAGCAACTGAACCTCCCAGGATACAAGCTCCAGATAACAGGCGGAGCAGACAAGGGCGGATTCCCCATGAAAGAGGGAGTACACAGTGCAGTATCTCAGAAAGTCCTCATCGGCAACGGCGTCGGATTCAAAGCTGAAAAAGGCGAACGAGCCAGGATAAGAGTACACGGTGAAGTTGTCGGAGACACAATAGTCCAAATCAACACCAAAATAACCGGGTACGGCGGGAAAAGCGTCGAATCCCTTTTGGGACTCGACAAAGCCGAATCAGAAGACAAGAAAGAGTCTGCTGAAGAAGCCAAACAGTAAAAAACCGCACAAACCCCTAAACAGTAAAATAGCTGATTCAAGTGCCGCAACCAGAGGTAAACATAGGGTTAGTTGGTCACGTAGACCACGGTAAGACATCCCTAACTAAGGCTCTATCCGGCAAATGGACTGACACACATTCTGAGGAAATACGCAGAGGCATATCCATACGCCTCGGATACGCCGACATAAAAATATACAAATGCGGCAAATGCCCTGAACCAGACTGCTACACAACAAAAAATGAGTGCCCAAAATGCGGCGGCAAATCCGAGCTAGTAAGGCAAGTATCCTTTGTCGACTCCCCAGGACACGAAACACTAATGGCGACCATGCTTTCTGGTGCAGCCCTCATGGACGGTGCGGTGCTCGTCATAGCAGCCAACGAAAAATGCCCGCAACCACAGACTGCAGAACACCTAACAGCCCTCGACAGCCTAGGGATAAAAAACATAGTAATCGCGCAAAACAAGACAGACCTCGTTACCAAGGAGCAGGCTAAAGAAAACTTCAAGGAAATAAAGCAGTTCATAAAAGGCACATCCCTTGAGAACGCACCAATAATACCTCTTGCAGCACATTATGGGGTAAACATAGACGTCCTCATACAGGCTCTTGAGACATTCATACCGACTCCAAAACGCGACAAAAAACTGCCTGCGAGGATGTTTGTCGCCCGCTCATTTGACATAAATAAACCTGGCACAGACATAAAAGACCTGGTAGGCGGCGTAATCGGCGGCTCACTCCTGCAAGGTGAGATAAAAGTCGGAGACGAAATAGAATTGTCTCCCGGGATAAAAAAGAAAAACGTCCACAAACCAATAATCACAAAAGTAGTGTCGCTGAATTCAGGTTCTGAAAAAGTACAGTCCGTCGAACCCGGAGGTCTCATCGGTATAGAAACCGAGCTCGACCCAGCACTCACAAAATCAGACAACTTATCCGGCAACGTCGCGGGAAAACCAGGCACACTACCGCCTCTGAGGGAGAAGATAACACTTGACATAAAGCTTCTTGAACGCCTAGTCGGCTCACAGGAGCAGATAAAACCAGTCATCAAGGCTGAACCCCTAATGATAAGCGCAGGCAGCGCAGTCACAGTCGGAATCGTCGACAACCCTAAAAAAGGAGAGCTAATACTTAAGCTCCCAATATGCGCTGAAACAGGAAGCAAGGTCGCGCTATCAAGACGCGTCGGCGCAAGATGGCACCTTATAGGATATGGCATAATAACCGATTGAAGATGAGGATACTCCTTGACACAAACTTTCTTCTAATGCCTCAACAACACGGGGTCGACATATTTTCTGAAATAGACAGGATAACATTTGAAAAACACTCCTTCATCACACTCTCATCTGTTGCCGCCGAAATTGAATCCCTTAGGGGAAACACAAAAGACGGAATAGCAGCAAACGTAGCAGCCGGATTAATCCAGAAAAAACAAGTCCAGATAATGCCCTCGGAAGGCCATGCAGACCATGCGATAACACAGTACGCAAAAGATAACCCTGACGTCGTCGTTGCAACAAACGACAAACAACTCAAAAGACTCCTTAGGGATCAGGGAACCAGGATAATACACATGCGCGGTAAAAATCACCTGGAATACCTCTAACAAACCCCAGTAACTGCTTATAAAGGCTTTTTACTTATATGTATCTTCGATGCACCTGATTTCTGCCTGATGCACGGGCAGCCAACAGGGAAGGAGATAAAAAAAGACTGGGTGTGCAGTTAAGATGTACAAGATTATATCAATAGAGGACACAGTTAGGATTCCTCCAAGGCGCTTTAGCGAAAACCTATCAGACGTCATCACTCAAGAGCTTGAGATGATGATGGTTGGTAGGATCGACAAAGAAGTCGGATTAGTCCTGGCTGTCAAGGAAATAGATGAAGTAGGTAATGGAAAGATACTTTTGGGTGACGGCGCAGCGTACTACAAGACAAAGTTCAAGGTGCTTGTGTACACGCCTGAAGTCAACGAGGTAGTTGAAGGCACAGTAACCGAACTAACAGAGTTCGGAGCATTCGTGAACTTCGGACCACTTGACGGGCTAATACACGTCAGCCAGATAACAGAGGACTTCATGAGCTACGACGACAAGAACGCGGCGTTCATCGGCAGAGAATCAGCAAAGATACTCAAGGTCGGAGACGTTGTCAAAGCGAGGATAGTCACAGTCAGCATAAAGCAGAGGATAGGTGACTCAAAAATAGGCCTTACCATGCGGCAACCATATCTCGGCAAGCTCGAATGGATAGAGGAATCCCTGAAAAAACAGCAGGAAGCCCCTGAAAAAGAGGAGTCAAAGAAAAAAGACGATTCCAAGAAAAAGAAGGAGGCTAAAAAATGAGGGCATGCAAAAACTGCATGAGACTGAGTGAGGGTGAAAAGTGCCCTATCTGTGGTTCTGGAACAAGCCAGTACTGGAGCGGATACCTCGCAGTCATAGACCCAGAAAACTCACAAATCGCCAAAAAAATGGAGCTTACAACCCCTGGCCAATACGCGGTAAAGGTCAGATAAAATGATGAAGCTCCCACCATCGCTTAGAAAGGTTCTTAAGGAGCCACTGGGTGAGGTGGTAGAAGACGCAGCATCAGTGCCCAAAGATGGGGTTCTGGTTTGCGTTGGGGACATGGCATCAGACAAGTTGATACGTGCCGGATACGCGCCGAAGATAATAGTATACGACGGCCAAACAGCCAGAAAACAGGTTGGTGTGTCCCCTGCAATAACATCATACGATGCCGTGGAGTACAGGGTCAAAAACCCGCAGGGAGAACTTGAGGAGGGCATGTTCAAGCTCTTCAAGAAACTCTACGCAAGCGACGCGCGCTCGAAGGTGTACGTCACAGGCGAGGAGGATCTAACGGCCCTTGCGGCGATAAGTGAGGCACCGGATGGTGCGACTATAGTGTACGGCCAACACAATGAGGGGCTGGTCATAGTGAAGGCAAACAAAAAAACAAAGGTTAAAATACATTCAATAATTGAGGAGAAGACAGATGCAAGTTGAGGTGATT
>CAYXON010000073.1:0-6009 GCA_964467145.1 uncultured archaeon
TCCGTGTTCTCATCTGAGTTTTTGGATGTTGCTTCAGGGCCTGTTTGGGAAACGTTGTAAAGCGATGTTGCCCCTCCAATAGCCAATTCCGTATTTCCTGCAAAGCTCACATCCACATAATATGTTCCTGCTGTTGGCAGCTCAAAGTCTGTCATATACCATAATTCGGAGTTTCCGTAGTATGCTGAGCCTACAACCTGACTGTCTATTTTTGTGAGTGATATTCCATTGTACTTTATGTCGCTAACTAAAAGTTCCGAACCAACAATATCCTCAGACGATATTCCAACTATTAGAATCCTGTTTTGGCCTTCGCCTATGGTGTGCTCCCAGCTGAAGGATGTCGCAGCTGAATTCATAATGCCTGAGGAGGTGTAGTCAAAACTAATATAACAAGCAGGTAACGTGGTTGTTGTGGTCGTTGTTGTGGTTGTGGTCGTTGTGCTGCTTGTTGAGCTCGTTGTGGTTGTGGTTGTCGTCGTGGTTGTTGTGGTTGTCGTGGTTGCTGTGCCGTATACTGTTAGTATTATCTGCGCTTCGACGACGGTGTTCTGGGACTCAACAATAAGTGTTCCTGAGTAGATGCCTGATGGTGTTGACGCTGGCACGTTGAATTGTACGCTGAATTCATCGTATTGCCCTGAGCTGAGTGTTGAGGTGAGGCCTGCAACGCTCGCCCACGCGGAGACGTCTCCTGTGACAGATGCGGTTATCCCCTCAATAGATGTGCCTCTGTTATTTGTGAGATTTAAGGTTGTGGAATTTGAGGAGTCCACCCAGCATGATAGCCTGACTTCTGATGGTGTGAGTGCGAGATCTCCCCCGACCAAGAGAACCCCTGAGCAGGTCATCTCAACTGGTATCTTGTATCCCCTGCTTGTAGCTGGCAGATACCCCGTTACATCCCCGAGTGTTGTTGCGAAAACGTCTGTTGTCGCCCCTCCACCAACATCCACTATCAACCCGATTGTGTGGTTTCCAACATACGATGACCTTGCGGACGGGGGTATGTTGACGTACGTGTATGTTTTGCTGCATGGCCCAAGTGAGTAGACGGTGTCCGCTGCCTTGGCAAGCGACTCAACCGCGTCAATTGCCTCGTTGACGTCCATGCTTTTTTTGGAGTCGTGGACGACGTAGTATGCGAGGCCCCCAAGTATCAGAAGCATCATGGAGACGATCATTACGTACTCCACCGCGGCCTGACCTCTTTTAGAAGACATACTGTAGTCTAATTAGTCGCAGACATTAAAATCCCCCGGGGTTAGCCTACGTAGTAGTATTGGCCACTTGACCTCTGCTCCCTGTCTTTGACACTTTCTGGCTTGTTGGCGCGGGGCCTTCCAGTCTCTGGGTCGCGGCGGAATGTGATGTCCATTTTTTTCAAAAACCTGTTCATGCCCTCCCGCATCTCGTGTTGTGGGGTTGCAACACCTGTTTTGCCGCCTTCGCCCTCGAAGATCATGAGCTCGTCTGAGAGGTAATCTATCAATAGTATGTCGTGTTCTATGACGAGTATTGCGACCTTGTTGTCGTAGCCGAAGTTGTGGAGGTATTTTGCGAGTGCGATTCTTTGCTCAACGTCCAAGTACGCGGATGGTTCGTCGAGCATGTATATGTCTGATTTTTTGCTGAGGCAGTCTGCTATCGCAACCCTCTGCAGTTCCCCGCCAGATAGTTCGTCAAGTTTTTTGTCGAGTACGTGCTTGAGGCTGAATCTGTCTATCATCTCGCCACTTATCTTAAGTGATGTAACCACCTCATCTGTCGCCTTTATGTACTGGGGTTTGTAGGATATTTTTACCCCCATCTCGACTTCGGTGTTGTCTGGTTTTTCAGTGCCAGCCAACATTTTCATGAATGTTGTCTTTCCTGTGGCGTTTGGACCGAGTATTCCGACTATCTGTGGGGTTTTGATTTTGCCTGCCCCAACCTCTAGTGTGAATCCACTGTATTTCTTGGTCATGTGCGGATACTCCATGAGGGTCTTGGTTTGTTTTTTCGCGGAAGGGGGTTTGACTCCGAATTTTATCTCGTCTCTGAATCTCATGTTCTCGCTTTTGAGAAAACCTGACAGGTACTCGTTTATGCCGACCCGCGTGCCCATAATGTTTGATATTATTCCGTAGGCGCCGTTTTGCCCGAATATTACGTGTATCTGGTCGCTTAGGTAGTCGAGAACCACGAGGTCGTGTTCCACTACAAACACTGTCCTGTCACCGAGGGTTCTTATTGCTTTTGCAGCCTTCAGCCGTTCGCTAACGTCGAGGTAGCTTGATGGCTCGTCTATCAGGTATACGTCCGCGTCTTTGGCGAGTGCCGCAGCCAATGTGACGCGCTGCAGTTCTCCGCCGCTTATTTCGCCTATGTTTTTGGCGAGCGTGTTCTTTAGGTCGAGCGCAGTTATCAGCTCATCCATTGCCCCGCGCTCATCCACTTTTCCGAGTATGTCCTTGACGTTTCCTTTCACAACCTTGGGTATCGATTCTATGTACTGTGGCTTGAAGGATACCTTCACCTTCCCGGCTGAAAGTCGCTTTATGTATTCCTGCATCTCGGTGCCACGGTATCTTTCAATGACCTCATCCCATCCCGCATCTGCTCCGAGATTTGGTGTTATCTCCCCAGATAGTATCTTCAGGGCTGTTGTTTTGCCGATTCCGTTGCATCCAACAAACCCGATTACCCCTTTTCTTGGTGTTGGCAGGTTGAATAGCCTGAATCCGTTGACTCCATACTGGTGTATCGGCTCATCAAGTGCTTGTGGTAGGTTTATTATCTTGATGGCGTCGAATGGGCATTTTTTAACGCATATCCCGCACCCCGTGCAGAGTATCTCGCTTATGATTGGTTTTTGGGTTTCACCATCCATGACTATGCATTCCCCACCAGTCCGGTTTACGGGGCACATCCTGATGCAAAGCAGATTGCACAGGTTCGGCCTGCACCGGTCCTTGTCGTGAACTGCTATCCTCATACTACTACCTCTATAATGCCCCTCAGGTCTTTTATTTTCCTGCACTCAAGGCCTGTGTGTATTCCAACCCTGTCGATTAGCACCGCATCAAGTCCCGCTTTTTGCGCGGCGTATACGTCGGCTTGGGGGTTGTCTCCTATCATCAGGCACTCACCTGCTTTGGCTCCGAGCTCAAATAGGGCTTTCTCGTATATAAGGGGGTCAGGCTTTGAAAGGCCCACCTCACTCGACATTATAATAGCGTCAAAATAGTCTGTTAATCCGATTTTTCTAGCGTATTCGGCGCCGCTTGAGTCAGTGTTTGATATCAGCCCTAGTTTGTGGTTTTTTCCCAGTGCTTTAAGAACCTCCACAGTCTCTGGGAAGTACCCTGCAGTGTCAAGTCTGCTTTTCCAGATTTTCTCAGCCTCAAAGACAACGTTCTTGCTGCGCATAATATTCCTCTCGCTGCAGACGCCTTCAATGAATTGTCCGAAGCTCATGTCATTTTTGATGAAAAGTGTTTCCCTCATCCTGAATATCAGGTCAGTATATGATGTGTCAACTAAATTCACCCTCTCTATTATCTTATCGAGCATGTCTTTTGTCGGGCAATACAGGAGTGTGTTCCACAAATCAAAAAATATTGCGTCAGTCATATTATATCTAAGACAAATTTTGAAAGGGATTTTTCGTCAACGCTTCTGGGGTTTGTCGCGGTCGAGCCGCCGAGCCCGTACTCAACCATCACCTCAACATCTTTTTCATGAACCCCCAGACCAGACAGTGTTGGCGGCAGTCCGAGCACATCTCTTAACTCATCAACAGCATCTATCAACTCGTCCTCTGTTTTGAAACCGCAGTGTTTTGCGAGCTCAAGCATCCTTCCCCTGTCATATCCTTTGTTGTACCTCATCACGTGCGGCAGAAGTGTGCCGCATGCTATTCCATGTGTTGTTGCAGAAACCATGTATATACTGTATGAAAGTCCATGAGCAAGTCCAGCCCCAGAATGTGTTATCCCATAACCTGCCATGAGAGATGCGAGCATCATGTTAGTTCTCGCGCTCATATCATCTCCGTCGTCGTATGCGTTCAACAGGTTTTCAAGCACCAGCTTCGCAGCTTGTCTGCAGATAATCTCCGGCACAGGTTGGTATTTGATAGACGCTATCGACTCAACAGCGTGCGAGAGCGCGTCAAGGCCTGATGCTGCGGTGACATCCTTCGGCATAGTTCTTGTCAGCTCAGGGTCATCAATTGACACCTTCGGGTACATGTAGGGGCTCCTAAAGGATTTTTTCACGCCAGATTTCTTGTCAGTCAAAACCGATACTTCAGTGACTTCTGACGCTGTTCCCGCGGTTGTTGGAATAGCCACTATGGGCATACCGTCTGAGGCGGTCTTGCGCCTCATCATATAATCCAGTGCCGCACCCCCTGATGCTGTGACAGCTGATATGGCTTTTGCGGCGTCAAGTGGGCTTCCACCACCCAACCCCAATATAATATCGCATCCAAGAGCCAGTTTAACGCCTTCATCAACGGTTTCTGTTGAGGGGTCTGACTCCACCTGCTCAAACACTTCAATCTCTCGCCCATCTAGAAATCCAAGCACATTATCGAGTATCCCGGTCTTTCTCATTGAGTGTTTGCCAGTCACAATAAGTATTTTACCCCCACCAACTGAGTCAACTACCTCTTCAATATCCTGAATAGTGCCCGCTCCAAATATCACGTTCGTCGGCATATGGTATGTGAAGTTCATAGTCTCTCAAGAGTCTTAAGACTCATCCCCTCAAGTGATTTAACTATTCCGTCAGCTGATGTTATGTCTTGCCCGTGGGTATTCGGGCTTTCAACAGCAAGCACCTTCATGCCAGCTGCCTTGCCTGCCCGCACACCTGCTTCAGCATCCTCTACGACGACGCACTCAGAAGGGTTGACGCCAACTCTTTCAGCTGCGAGAAGAAATGGTTCAGGATTTGGTTTGCCCATCTTGCAGCAGTCACCCGATACTATCACGTCAAACTCTAAAATCAAACCAACCTCATCAAGTGTTACGTTGACCCGATCAAGCGGACTTGATGAGACGACCGCCACTTTAATCTTATTCTCCTTCAGGTTTGCAAGAAGTGCCATGACGCCAGGCATCGGCTCGACATTACCTCTTATAATTTTTGCGAACAATTCATTTTTTCTTTTCACAAGCTCGTCAACGTCAACATCAAGGCCCCGCGCATTTATTGCCGCAATATAGTTGTCGCGCGTCCTTCTTCCGAACACCAACACCTTCTCCTCTGGTGTCTGAATTATTCCAACATCTGCGAGAACTTTGTTTGAAGCCTCAGTACTGTATGCTTCAGTGTCAACAAGCACCCCGTCCAAGTCGAACAAAACAGCATTTATCATCTCAGGAAAAATATTCCTCATACGCCCTTATTATATCCTCACCACACCCGACAGGTCCATGGCCTGGGTAAATCTTCTCCACACCGCGTTCCTCAACAAGACCAACAAGCGCGTTTATGGATTTCTCAAGTTCAGCAAGGCTTCCACCTTTCAAGTCAGTTCTTCCCACACCCTCTTTGAATACCGTGTCCCCAGTAATCAACGACATGCTCTCAGGCTCATAAAGGCATATGCTCCCCCTTGTGTGCCCCGGCGTATGTATAACCTCCAAAATCACACCACCCACGTCTATAACATCCTCTCCCGCAAGCTTTCGAGAAACCTTGCAAAAAATAGGTTCCGCCCCGAAAAGACTTGCAAGCTGAAGACTATCATCCCCGCACTCAAGCGCTGGGGCACATTCAATATGTGTGAAAACACTTGAAAAACCAGCTTTAACAAGTTCTGGGACTGCCCCAACATGGTCGAAGTGGCAGTGTGTATTTATTAAGACATCTGGTATTATGTTATATTCACGACTGTGAATCAACACATTATCTGGGTTGATTCCAGGGTCAATTACGCAGCACCTATCACCCACGACCAAATAAGCGTTTGACTCGAAGGAATCGCTCAAAAAAGGCACAATCACAGTTAAATAT
>CAYXON010000074.1:0-5973 GCA_964467145.1 uncultured archaeon
CGCTTGAGACGCTTGAGATCGGCTCAGACGGAGTACTCGTTGGTGACATTAAGCAGATAAAGAAGGTGAAAAAACTCGTTGAGGATATGAGCAGGGAAAAAGTGGAGCTTGTACCGGTTACTGTGAAGATTATAAAGCCTGTTGGGATGGGCGACAGAGTTTGCGTTGACACATGCAGCATGCTGAACCTGGGGGAAGGAATGCTTGTAGGCTCACAAAGCAACGCGATGTTTCTCATACACAGCGAATCAATACAGACCGAGTACGTGGCAGCCAGGCCGTTCAGGGTTAACGCAGGCCCGGTCCACGCATACATCAGGATGCCTGGGGGCAAAACCAGTTACCTGTCTGAGGTTGGGTCCGGTGATGAGGTGTTGGCTGTTGACAAAGACGGCAACACCAGAAGCGTGATAGTTGGCAGGATGAAGATAGAGAAAAGGCCGCTGATGCTGATTGAGGCAGAACACAACGGGAAAACCGTGAAGACACTTTTACAGAATGCTGAGACCATACTTTTGGTTAGCGATAAAGGCGAACCGGTTTCGATAAGCAAGCTGAAGCCAGGCGACAAAGTGCTCGCGCACATTGAGGATACTGGAAGGCACTTCGGCATGAAGGTGCAGGAAACCATAAACGAGAAGTGAATGCCGAAGGCAGCAAGCCCAAAGGCTTGCGCAATTTTGGGATGAAGGTCGCGGAAAGCATCAACGAAAAATAAGGTTGTGTTTTTAGTTTTTATTTCTTTACTTCCGAAAAGATAGTATGACTGTCATCAGGAAGCCATCACCAGTGATTATAGTCAAGGCAGGTGGTGAGACTGTAGCAGATGCTAACGCAGTCTTCGCAGAGCTCAGGAGAATTGATTTCGACCTGAGGAAGGCCCCAGTCGACTGGGGCCTTATGGAGGCGGCAACGCATAAGCCGGTTGATAGGGCAATGACTGATGATGATAGCCGTCGTCTTGTCGAGTCAGTCAGAGCCAATACATCATGCGCCGCATGCGGGCTGATGTGCTACAACTGCAGAGGATGTGGCGGCGCTGGACTGTCGATTGGTAAGTAGTTTATCCTTTGACGACGCCGAGTGGTACGACTTTTGCGACGAGTCTTGCGAGTCCCGCCATCTCAACGCTTGCGACGACTTCGTCAACGTCTTTGTATGCGCCTGAGTACTCTTCGGCAAGTACTGAATCTGATGCGGCCCTTATTACCTCGCCTTTTGCCTCAAGGTCGCGTTTTACGTCGGCGCCGCGGACATTGTGTTTGGCCTTGCTCCGCGATAGTATCCTGCCTGCGCCGTGGCATACTGAGCCGAACGACTCCTCCATCGCAGCTGGTGTGCCAACGAGAACATATGATGCTGTACCCATGTCCCCAGGCACAAGAACAGGCTGCCCCACATCTCTTAGGTCCTTCGGAACCTCCTTGTTACCTGCAGCAAACGCCCTTGTCGCGCCTTTTCTGTGGACGCACACGGTCTGCCCCCTGTGTTCCTCGAATTTGGCGATGTTGTGGCAGACGTCGTATAAGAGTGGGAGTTCAGCGTGGGGGAATTGTTTTTCGAATACGTCCCTTACCCAGTGGGTTATGAACTGACGGTTGGCGAATGCGTAGTTGACTGCGCAATACATTGCGCCCACGTAGTCGCAAGCCTCAGGAGATTTTAGTGGCGCGCACGCGAGCTCCGGGTCTGGGAGTGTTATCCCGTATTTTTTTGAAGCACCGAGCATGACCTGTATGTATTCGTCTGCGACCTGGTAACCGAGTCCTCTGCTTCCGCAGTGCACCATCACAGTCACCTGACCCTCAGAGTTTATGCCAAATTTTTTTGCGATAACTGGGTCGTATATTTTCTCGACCGCGGATATTTCAAGGAAGTGATTTCCGGAACCGAGCGTACCAAGCTGGGGTCGCCCCCTTTTTTTGGCGCGCTCAGATAGTTTGGAGGGTTGCGCACCGTCTATTGCGCCGTACTCCTCCATGTGTTTGAGGTCTTCTTTGTCTCCGAAACCTTTTTCGACAGCCCATTTTGCGCCGTGCATGCATACTTGCTCGAGCTCTGATACGCTGTATGACAGCCTGCTTTTGCTGCCAAGCCCTGACGGCACTGAAGTGAACAGATTATCTGCGAGGGCGTTCATCTTCGGCGCTATCTCTTCCCTGCTTAGGTTGGATGTCATCATCCTGACTCCGCAGTTGATGTCATATCCCACGCCCCCTGGGCTTATGATACCTTCTTCCATGTTGAATGCTGCGACTCCACCTATCGGGAATCCGTAGCCGAAGTGGCCATCGGGCATGACAAGGACTGGGTCAAGGACTCCGGGAAGCGCTGCGACGTTTGCTATCTGATTGAAGACGCCTTCCTCGATTGTAGGATATAGTTTGTCTGAGGCCACAACCCTTGCGGGAACCCTCATCTGGGAGGTCTTAAACTCCCAAACCCCATTCCGTATTTTCACAGCGTCCATAGCTGAAGAATAATGGGTATTGAACAATATTTAACCGACTATTACCCGATAATTTATTGTATGCCAAAGGTCGTTGAGAGAGGGGGCGCCCCAGAGCAGCAAGTAATTTTAGAAAGGCAGTTCCCACCAGTTATCGAGTTGCCGAAGGAGCATATCCTTAAGCACTCGGGCCCTGACGCGGTTGAAAAGGCAGGGCAAGCAAGGGAGCTTGAGGAGCGGACTTCTGGGGAAAAGGGTTATGACCCAAAACATTCTGAGATGATAAGGAGAATTATAGCTGGCTCAGATCTTGATGAGGTAAGTAAAAAAGCAGCTTACTGGATACTCACAAACGGCAGCAGGGATGAGATAATGCGGGCGGTACACGACCTACGCGCGCACAATCATGAAGCCAAAAAACTTGGAGAGAATGAGCAAGATGGTAGGAGACTTTCAAAACAGATGGGTGACAGATTCATAGGTTATGTCAGCAAGGGCATAGAGGCTGCGAATGCGAAACCAGGCAGCATCGGCACATCGCTTGCTTCAGTTGATGATGCGTTAGTCGCTGTTGGCAGGAGAAACCTAGAAAGCGGCGATGTTCCAGTAAATGATGATAATCTTGGGATGGCTAAGTTCCAGGCCTTGATGGATGATGGTTTGACTGGTTTTTTGAATGGTGTGATAACTGACTCAGTCAGGGAAAAGATGTCTGGCGGGGCTCTCGCATTGGCTGCGATAGCTGGTGCCACGATATTAAGTGACTACCTCGACAGGGAGAGGAAGAAGAAAAAGAAGGGGGATGCGGTTGCTGCAGCTGAGCGCGAGGCTGAAAGGAGGATTATACAGGGAGGTGTTAGTCCTGAGCAGGTTAATAGGGTCGTGTCTGTTGAGAGTCTTGTGGAGCAGTATGGTTTGGACGAGCATGAGGCGTTGCAGCTCGTGCAGGGTGTGCAGAACAGCCCAGAATTTCAGAATATGGTGGCTGACGTTAAACTAGGTGGCGCAGGCCATGTGGTGTTATCCAATGCTCTAAAGTATGCGCTCATTAAAAAAGCCGATAAATTCGGCCTTTTACTTGGTAAGGTTAATGATGCGGGCTTACAGCTTACAGACTTAGACCAGGACGATCAGATGGCTGCCTAGGAAATCTCTCGCAGACCATTTTTAGCATTTCCAGTTCAGCAGTATATATTATGTTTGACATCATCTATTATTTACTATGGACGAGGAAAAAGACGGCTCAGGTGAGAAGGCTGCAACAGTAGTTAAGGTGTTGGGGGCGATACTTGTTCTCCTTTTTGCGCTCGCATATTTTATCCCAAAACCTTCGACACAGCAGGTGATGTACGGGGTCAAGATAGTGTCTGAGATTCCACTTGAGCGCCTTGCGCTGATGGAGTATTTGGCCATGGACAACGACACAAAGACTCCGGCGGAGCTAACGTGCAAGTTCGAGCTTTCTGCAGTATCAAAGCCAGACCCCAGCGGGTACAGGGTGCGGATTTCTGAGGGAGACTACGGCATATATCTAAGGCAGAAAGACGCTGACATTAAAGGCAGAAGCCAGCAGGAGATACTCACAGCATGCCACGTGTTCGCGTGCCTTCGGGACGGTATAGAGTGCCCGAACTTCATGCTTCTGAAAAGCCTGATAGACGGCTCAGACTCTATGAGCGTCATACTTGATGAGGGCGTCGGCGCAGCAGGCGGCAGAGGTTACGCGGAAATAATCGGCACCTTAAGTTACATACAAAGCAGTAAAGTAGACACGAACGGTAACGAAATCCTCGAACAGGATGAGGTTGACGCTAATGAGTTCTTCATATACCCGTTTGTCAGAACCAGCGAAGGTTGTTTGACGCAACCCTTCAACAACCTTGTCCAGAACTGGTCTGTGAAAAAAGAAACCGTCAATTGCGATAGGATATCGCCTGCAATAGTGATTGAGGTATCTAACAAATCAGCCATAACAGTCGATGAAGGCGGTAGAATAGTTCTCTCAGGTTCAGATGACCAAATCCACACCGCAGCGATAATACTGAGGGATGTCCTCGCCCCAGAGTGGATAAGGAGAATATACGGGTACAGATAAGGGAAAAATGGGCGTTAACTTAAAGGATATTATTGTGGCAGAGCCTATCAGCTTTGGGGATTTGTCTGGTAAGACCTTGGCTGTGGATGCCCTCAACACAATATATCAGTTTCTTTCATCGATTAGGCAGCCTGACGGGACGCCGCTGATGGACGCAAACGGTGAGGTTACGTCGCATCTTGCGGGACTGCTTTATCGGACGACGAACTTCATAAAGCTCGGGATAAAACCGGTCTACGTCTTTGACGGCAAGCCCCCAGACCTCAAGCTCAAGACCCTGAGGGCTAGAAGGGAGAGGAAGCTTGAAGCGGAGCGGGAGTGGGAGAAGGCTAAAAGCGAGGGCAGGATATCTGACGCCATGAAGTATGGTAAAAGGACTTCCAAACTCACCTCTGACATGCTTGATGAGAGCAGGAGTCTTCTGACGCTCATGGGCGTGCCGTGGATTGACGCGCCCTCTGAGGGGGAAGCCCAGTGCACCCGAATCGTGCAAAGAGGAGATGCGTGGGCTGTGGCCTCACAAGACTACGACAGCCTGCTTTTTGGCGCGCCACTTCTTGTTAGGGGTCTTAGCATGAGCGGTAACATGGAATTAAATATTTTAGAGCTTAAGAAGGTGCTTGGAAGTCTTTCGATAACGCGTGAGCAGCTGATTGATTTGTCGATACTTGTCGGCACCGACTTTGACCCTGGAGTCCACGGCATAGGACCTAAAAAAGCCCTCAAAGCAGTGTTGGATGGGACCGTATCAGACATTGAAGTCGACTTTGACTTTGACGCGATCAGGGAAGTTTTCCTTAACCACCCTGTGACAGACGACTACGAGATAAGCTGGGGTAGCGTCAACGCGGAAGGGCTCACAAAGCTTCTTTCTGAAAAGCATGGCTTCAGCGTTGAGCGTGTTAAGAAGGCTTCATCAGAGCTTGAGAAGGCGTACAGGGCTGCTTCGCAGCAGTCGCTTTCAAAGTGGTTTTAGTCTTCGCATCTTCCGCCGTCACAGACCACTTCGCATTCCACGTCGCGGTAGCCGAGTTCTTTCGGATTTAGGCAGAAGTATTCCCGGAGTATGTTTCCATCACCTTGTTTTGAGCAGTAGTCCGGTTTCTCAAGCGTTTTGCCGATTGTGACAACACCATATGTGGCGGGGTTGTCTCCGCCGTCGGTGTCTAAGCATCCGAGGCATCTTCCGTCCTCGCATCCGAGCTCGCACTGCACGAGATTGAATGCTATGCGGTTGTTGCTGCAGTAGTATTCAGTCAAAGCTGCAGTCCCTCTGCAGACGTCTGTTGAGTGTTGTAGTCCGCGCGTCGCAGTTCCCTTCACGTACTCGTCAAGACCTGAGTCTGTTTCCGTGCAGTTTAGCTCTAAGGTAGTGGTTGTGGTTGACGAGATGGATCCCATTGCCCGGGTCACAGGCATGCCCGAGATC
>CAYXON010000075.1:0-5941 GCA_964467145.1 uncultured archaeon
AAAAGCTAGACTCAAACCACTGACAATAAACAACATAAACGAAGAAACAGAAAAACAGGATTAAGAGCGCCTTAATAACTGGATGCGCCAAATTAATGTTTAGCCAATTAGTTCTGAGATGCAAGTCAACCCCGCAGAGCAAGGACTTGAAAAATCGATTTCATTAGAGTGGATTATAACAAACGGGTTGGGAGGATATGCTTCATCGACTGTTGCTGGATTAAACACTAGAAAATATCATGGACTGCTCGTCTGCTCAATGGAGAACCTAGAACGAAGTGTGTGCCTGCAGCTTCTTGAGGATGAGATAAACACAACAAACGGGTTGATGAGACTTAATCCCATGGAGTTTGGCGGCGGATTTCTGAGGGCTGAGGGCGTAGGATTTCTGAAGGAATTCACAATCGGGAAGGATCATGTAGTATTCACATATGAGTCTCCTGATTTCAGACTCACAAAAAAGATTAGGCTGCAACAGATGAGAAACTCAGTATCTGCGGAATACACCCTCGAAAATAGGAGTAGCAATAACATAACCCATGTTGTCGCACCACATGTGAATTTCAGAGGCATGCATGAGCTAACAAGGGAGCATCAAATACAGGGGGTTGAAATAGAAGGTGACAGGGTTGTCATACGCTGCAGTGACAATACCATGAAGTTGACAGTGTCTGAGGGGGTTTTCAACCAATCAGGCATATGGATGAAAAACATCAACTACCGCCTTGAAGCGGAAAGGGGGTATCCGTCTTTAGAGGACTCCTTCGTTCCAGCAAAGGTCAGATTTGACGTTGGCGCGAAAAAAACAAGAAGCTACGCAGTTACTGCGACCGCTGAGGGGGGCAAATGTGTGGGTGACTCAGCACCATCTGTTGAAAAAACATTCTCAGACGCTTTCGAATCTGTCACATCATCTGCAGACTCGTTCATCGTTGACGTTGGCGGTGAAAAGACTGTTATTGCGGGATACCACTGGTTTGGGGAGTGGGGCAGGGACGCTATGATAAGCCTGCCGGGGCTGACGCTTGCAAGAGGCAAGATTGGCGAAGCAAGGGGTGTGCTTGAGCATTTCCTCAGAAAACTCAGGGGCGGGAGGATAATGACGGAATCCGAGTCGGGTGCGCCAGTTTATCGGGACTTTGACGCGACACTATGGCTTGTTGACAGAGTATACCAATACATGAAGTACGCTGGCGTGAAAAACGGCGGAGAACTTCTGAAATCAAACTGGCACGCGCTCATAGAGGTTATGAAGTATTACGCAAACCTAGAAAGGGACGGCTTGATTATGCATGATAGCGGAACATGGATGGACACACTCCAAAGAAGCAACGCAGTTGAGGTTCAGGCGCTTTGGTACAACGCATTACACTGCTTTGAAAGGATGTCAGGGATTTCGGGTCTGAGGAGTGGAGAATTCGACGTTGACGGGTTGATAAGCAAGTTTGAATCGTCGTTTGCAAAAAATTATCTCAACGGCTCATACCTCAGAGACTGCCTCGGCGATGACTCATTTAGACCCAACCAGTTAATCGCGTTATCGCTTGACTTCCCGTGCGTCACAGACGAGCAGGCGAAAAAGGTGCTCGCATGTGTTGAGGAGCGGCTTCTGACGCCTTACGGACTTAGGACACTAGACCCCAAAGATATCAGATACAGGGGCAGATACGCGGGCGGTGTGTGGGAGAGGGAGCAGTCCTACCACAACGGGACGGTATGGCCCTGGCTTTTAGGACCATACACGAAGGCAAAAATCAGGTACGGGGCAAAAAAGAAAGACATGAAGGTTTTGCTTGATGAGTTCTTTAAAAAGTCAGCAGACGTCGGGGCGCTAGGATGCATAAACGAGGTCTTTGATGGTGATGCACCACACGCGCCAAGAGGGTGCGTGTCGCAGGCTTGGAGTGTTGCAGAGCCGTTGAGGACATATTTTGAGGATGTGTTGGGCAGGCGCCCGCCGCATGAGAAGTCTTTTATTTAGCGTGTCTTCTCAGGGCTGTGTCGTATGCTGTGAAATAATTTTTAACGAACTGCCGCCAGTCAGCAAGAGAGGCGAGCTCTTTGGCGTTAATCTTCCTGGTAAGAAGCTCCTCCTTAGACAGGTTCACAACCTCAAACATCACATCTGACAAGTCCTTGACCAGGTCATCCCAACTTCTCTTGTTGCGCCTGATAGTCTTCACGCCATCGCCTTTGCCTTCCATGAATTTGCCGAACCCCGCAAGGTCGGTTGTGACTGCTATGCTGCACTGGGCCGCAGTCTCAAGTGGGGTGTACCCCCACGGCTCATAGTATGACGGGAACACGCCGACGTCGCACGTTAGTGTGGCGTCGTTGTAGTCCAGAGATATCAGCCTGTCAGCGGATGACAGATACGACGGGTAGTAGATTACCTTGACCTTGTCTTCCTTCAGGTTAAGCAGTTTGTTCTTCCAAAGCGCCTGCATTATCATGTCCTGCTCCACAGGGGATGACAACTCAAACGCGCAGAGAGGCGGTGTTCCGCCGCGGTTTCCGATGAAATGTTGTGAAAGCTTTTTTATCTTCTGCTTGACTTCGCGTTGCAGTAGTTTCTCAGGTATCTGGCCGTTTGTCACAGCATGCAGTACCTCCTCCTCTATCTCTGGCATGAACTCTGAGACGTGGTCTTTTATCTCCTCATAGAGCGCCTTGTTTTTGAGGACCTCAAAATTCTCGCTTCTCGTGCCTGCTGGAATGAATATGAAGGCTACCGCATTTTTGTCGGTTTTCTCGCGTTTCATCCGCTCATTCAGTCTTCCGAGGGCTTCGATGAAGGCGTCGATGCCCTTGTTGTGGAACTCGTACCTGCCGGATATGAAAAAACTGCGTATGTTAAAGAAGTTGATTTCATAGTACCTGTTGAAGTATGAGACGAGAAAATCCCTCATCTGCCGCCTGCTCGCCCTTCTTCTGATTGTCGCCTCCTCATAGCCGGGGTATGCGTCGAAGTTTATGCCATTCAAAAGAAGAGGCTCCGGTTTTCTGCCGAGTATGTACTCTGATTCTTTTGCAGTCACCTCACTAACTGTCGTGAAAACGTCAGCGTATTTGGCAGAGGCGACCTCAAGCGTGTGTTTGGCAAGAGAGTTATACCATCTTGCGAGCTCTATGTTCTTTTGTGAATCGTGTTTTCCCTCTATTATATTGTATAACGGCTCACCCGCCGCGGCCAGCGCCCTTCCAAGGACTGTCGCGTGGGTTGTGAACACCGTCGCAGCATCAACCTTGTCTTGCTTGAGCCTGAGAAGCCCTGCGCCACACAACCACTCGTGGAAGTGTACGACCACCCTCTCCTTTTTGGTCTTTTTGATTATGCGCTCCATGACCACTGCCGCAGCAGTCGACCACACTATCGGGTCGTTGAACCAGCTGTCAGCGTAAAGGGAATCGACTTGCGCGAACTCCCACATCATCTTTTTGATGTTGTCTGTTTGGTGGAAGTACCCAGAGTAGTCTATGAGGAGTGTATTGAATTTGCCGTCGATGACCCATTTGCCATAGTGGCATTTTATGCCTTCTTTTACGAGTTCATCGATTACGCCGGCTATCTCATCTGGTGCCGCCTGCTCCTCAAACTCTATCGCAGCCTGCTCGGGAAAGTATGGACCTACGAAGAAGTAGTTGTCGCCGTATTTTTCGCCGACATAAGATGACTTCGACGTCAGTACTGCGTATATTCCCCCGACTTTGTTGCAGACCTCATAAGACACCTCAAATAGCATGTCAGGTTCCATTCAACTAAAGTATTTCTGAGTATCCCTTAAATAGTACCGGTCTAAAGACCAAATAAGGCAGTTTTAAAGGTGTTCCATAACGCTTTTAAGTGCAATAGAACAATGGATATGTAATAATTAAGGGAGGTTGATGCTGAATGGATATGTTACCTGAAGTCGGATTTGCCGCCGGTGAGATATACTTTTGCGGAATAGAGACGCCTGTAGACATTTTGAAGCTAAAGGAGAAGGTCAAAAAGAAGGATGAAATCTTCTACATGGCCATTGGTTGGCTCGCAAGAGAAGGGAAAATTGAGTTCTACACCGAAAAGCGCAAAACGTACATACGAAAGATAAACTAAGGAGGGGGGAAAGGTGCGGATTGGTTTTTTCACGTGGGAGAGCAAGTATTCTGTCCCAGTCGGCGGGGTCGCTGAGGTAGTCTCCAACCTTGCTGAGATTTTAGCCAAGATGGGACATGAGGTCCACGTTTTCACAAGAATAGGCGGATGGCAGCCAGAGCACGAACTTGTTAATGGAGTACATGAGCACAGGTGCGTTACCCCTGGCAGCGAGGATTTCATAGAGTATCTAGACCACATGTGCGACAGCATGGTATCCTGTTTTTACCACGTCGAAAGGCAATACGGGAGGTTTGACATCCTGCACGCCCACGACTGGCATGTCGTGAACGCGATGGCTAACCTGAAAAAGAACAGGGGCTACGACTTCATCTGGACCTGCCATTCGACCGAGTACGGCAGAAACGGGAACACCCACCAAGACAACTGGTTCAGTGCCAGAGTCAGGCACAGGGAGTGGCTTGGGGGATATCTTGCGAAGAAGGTTACGACAGTATCATATGTCATGAAGGATGAGATTGCGAGAGAGTATCAGATTCCAAGGGACAAGATAGGCGTCATCTACAACGGCATATACGAGGATGAGTTCGACGGTGAGATAGACGCTGGGAAGATAAAGGAGAAATATGGTATATGGCCTCTTGACCCAGTAGTCCTTTTCATGGGTAGGATGTGCCACCAGAAAGGCCCAGACATACTTCTTGAGGCTGTGCCGAACGTCATCTCACAGAGGAGCGACGCGCACTTCATTTTCGCGGGCGGCGGCGACGACATGATAAACCACATAAACGGCCGCGCCCAGTATCTGGGGGTGAACCATAACGTCCACACAGTAGGATATGTGGCGGGCGGTCAGAAGGTAGATTTGTTCAAGTCATGCGATATGGTGTGTGTCCCAAGCAGGAATGAGCCGTTCGGGATAATAACACTTGAGGCTTGGGCTGCGCACAAGCCAGTTGTGGCAACCGACGTCGGCGGGCCGCGTGAGATAATTCAAAACTTCTACAACGGCATAAAAGTATATGGTGAGCCAACGAGCATCGCCTGGGGCATAAACTACCTATTGGGTGACCAGAGCGGTGATAACATCAGGCGCATGGGCGAGAACGCAAAAAAGACGGTCAAAGACTTTACGTGGAGGCAGATAGCGAGGAAATACATCAGGCTCTACGACGAACTTTAGATTTTTTTGATATTTTAGTTGCTTGAGGTTTATCTTCTTTTTTTGGCGCGGATAAAGCAGTAGCGGGTGCTGTTTTTCCGTGGCCGTTTTGCAACATGTACCTGAGCACCTTCTCCCTGAAGTCCGAAAGTACTGCGAGATAGTTTATTGCAGCATCGTAGGGGTTGCCGTGGTGGCTGAAGTATTTGTGGACGTCTCCGTCTGCGAGCCATTTAGTGCACATGTAGTATAGGTGGTCGCCGGTCTGCATGTACCGCCATATTTTTAGGAACTCTGGATTGTTTGATTTTTTGACGAGGTCCCCGGTTTGTTTCATCTGCGCGAACGCGAGGTGTTGCATGTGGTTTCCAAGCCATGCGCTGGGGTCGCGTTCTATGTCCGCCCATGATACTGTCTCATAGGCTGGGACTGATATGTCGCCGACTGGCGGGTGTTTTTCGACGACTTCTGAGGGTGTTGTGAATTCGAGGTTATCCCATTTTAGTATCTCCTGAGGCAGAGAACCGAGGAACCAGAATATTCCGGTGTCCTCCCACTGGTGCTCTCCGAAGCTCTCATAGTCCATGAACATGTTTATTGTGTCACCTGGCGTTGATGAGAGCCATGCGGAGTATTTTTCGGCTGTTAGGGGATACTGCTCCCACCATTTGGACGAGAACCGG
>CAYXON010000076.1:0-4620 GCA_964467145.1 uncultured archaeon
GCCTGCGTCGTCGACGCCCCCCAACACAACCACGTCATATCCTTCGATAGAGTCCACGACAAAGTCTGTCACGTCCTTGTCAACCTCTTCTGAGCCGAAGCCGTCGAGGTTCCAGAAGGCGACTGTGATGTTTTCCCCGCCACCGGAAGTTAATGTGATATCCCCAAGCGAGGGCAATGTAATGTTTCCCAAACCGGCGCTGACGTTAAAAGACATGTTAATCCCAGACACATAATCTTTCACCGCATCGTTCGCATCCGATGATAATCCCCCGAAGTAATCGCTAACATCAAAGTTTATTACCCTGTCATAGGCGGTTTTGTCAAGGACAAGTGAAACAAGCACTACCCCCAAAAGAACGAAGAATGCCTCAACAAAAAGGAGGCTTCTCGCGGTGTGCTTGCCGCTGGATTCGAGAGTTGACGCCATACAGAATAATTATATCCCTAGGTGTTTAAAGTAATCTATGGCTCTGATAGCGCCTAGAAAAACCCTCACCTTAGCCTTTCTAATAGCGTCTCCGATAACTTATTTTCTACTTCAGGGATACGCATATCGGCTGCAGTTCAGCGCAATACCACTTCTTTTCGGCGTCCAAATACTTCTTTCAGACTCCCTTGAAGGTTTTCTCACGGAAAAGGCAGGATACATGACTAGGTGGTTCACGCTCCTCATAGCCCCCGGGACAATACTGCATGAGATATCACATCTTACGGCAGCCAAACTCACAGGGTGCAACATAACAAGTGTCAGGCTTTTCAGCCCCAACCCAAAAACCGGGGTTCTGGGTTATGTCTCATACACTCAGCCGCAGGACAGGTGGACGGTATTTAGGGAAGTCATCATAGGTTTCGCACCGTTTTTCGGGTGTGGCGCAATACTTCTTGCAGTAAACACACTCTATGGCGGGGAGCTAACCAATATGATAACCCGACACCCTCTCTCAAATGTGGGTCCGGTTCTGGATTTCATGAAGAACACCGCGTACTCGCTGTTGAAAACATCTGCTAACATGAATTTGGAAAATCTGTCGGGCTGGATTCTGATATATCTCCAAATGTGTTTTTCAGTCGGTGCTGCGCCAAGCACACAAGACTTCAAGTCAACCCTATCATCTTTTAAAAAAAACATCATAAGCGCCGCACTGTTTCTATCATGCGCAGTATCTGCTGTCCTTTTGTCACAGCAGCATTTTGACCTCGGGCAATACACTGAAACCCTGGCGGACTCGGTGGGTATACTACTTTCAGCTGCAACGCTTATCCTCACACTTTCCACCATAACCTTAACAGCATCGATACCTGTGGCTTATGTTGGGGCTAAAATAGCAAAGACAAAGACCGCAAAAAAACTACTCCCCCTGCTATTGGCGGCTGTAACCTACATTATTTTTGGAAAAATCACGACAACAGAATACTCGCTCGCAGGTGCGGTGTTGGTCTTTTTTGTAATGTATCTAAAAAGATAACACTACATTATTTTTCCGCCGCCTCCTGGTAGAAAACCCTGGATGTCGTCCAACTCCCCACCGCCAAGTTTTGACTTAACTATTTTCGCGAGCTTTCCCTGGCTGATGTCGCCAATTCCTAAGACAACATAGTTTTTGGTTTTGGATGAGACCGAGTCCACGGGGCCTCCGATGATCTCGTCATCTGAAAGGCCGACAGTAACCCGTAATGTGACGTTTTTGTACCATACCTTCTCGCCATAAACCATGAATGACCCTTTCGGAAGATACTCTCCAGACGGCGGAGTTTTACTTATCTGCTCTGGTGCGACCTCATAAACGTCGGCTGAACCCAAACCTTTCCCCCAAGCCTTGCTGTATGATGCTGCAGCCTCAGAAGCCTCAGAAAGCGTCTCAGGTGGCACATCACCTCCGTTAGGGTTTTTGACGATGAAAAACGGGGCGCCGTGGACGTTAGCGTGGAAGACCCTATCTGAGGGTTCAAGATGTTTTTTGACAAGGATTTCATTGCTTGTAGCGTCTCTTCCCCCAATGACAAGATAACCTTGGGATGAGACAAACCACCTGAAGGGCTCAAACCAACGTCTCTGACGCCGTTTCACAACCCTGGGGGCAGCTGAAACATCCTCTTCAACGCATGACTCAAGTTTTCTTTTGCTGTCTGCTATGGCCTTTACCATGCCCTGAAGCTTTCCCCTGTATTTTTTCGACTTCTCATAGTGTTCTTTCGCGTTTTCTGAAACGCTTTTCCTGAGGTCGAACGAAATATCCATACTAGTCAACTAAAACGTTTAATCAAATAAAAATATCTCTGAAGACACTATCGCCTTTATAGTCTCGCGTTCACATACAATATCAGTGGGGGTTTACATCACTTTATTACCCAAAAAAGTTTAGGAGACGGCGGATGAAACACTCCGCCGTCCTCCTCCAAAATAAATTATTTTTTTCTGATGAATTTGATGTAGACTGCTGCACTAAACACAATTGCTGCAACAGTCAGCACCGCAATCGCAGGCACTGACAAGACGCCGAGTATGCAGCATACGTCCCCCCCAACTTCATCATCGCCTTCTTCGACGCAGTTGTTTTCCACACACGTTTGCGTGGTGTCGCAGTCGAGTGAGCTTCTGCAATAGTTTGGTTTTTTGTCGCCGACCTTGAATGTGGCTGATTTCATATATCCTCTTTCAGCAGACTGTGGGTTGTTGTAGTCCGCTGATGTGAGGGTTGTCTTGTTGCCTCCCTCGTAGTTGTCGACTGAAATCTCTGCGACTGCGTCGTAGTCTCCTGGTGGTATCTCAACAAACACATATCCGGTGCTTGGGTCTGTGTATCCGTATGTTTCGTAGTCGAGTTCTCTTTCACCGAATGTGTAGATCACCTTGTAGACTGCGTCGGCTACTTCTTTCCCGTTTGATTTGACGTCGGTTGATATGAATGAGTTTATGAATGGTTTTCTCAGTCTGTCAGGTCTTTCGTAGTTTGACGCCGTCCCTATTGTGTCGTTTTCTGGGTCGTATATCTGGTATGTCCTGTTCATGATGTCTGGCGTTCCTATGTCTATGAATATTTCTCCGCTATTGTATCTTCTGTTTTTGTTTTTGTCCCAGAATGGTTCGCCGAAATCGTAGATGTCATTTCCTGGGTTTGTGTCCTTGAACAGTCCGTGTGCGACGAATAATTCGTCAATCTTTGTGGACTTGTCAGGCCAGCGGTAGGTGAGTGCGTCATACACTTCCTTCACGTTCCTGTGGGGTGATGACATAAGCACATCCCACAGGTCTCTGTATTCTAGGCTTAGTGTGTCTCCTTTGTCGGATTTTGAGTCTGTCAGGTCCCACAGCATTGTCGCGACCGCAAACTCCTCGTATTTACCTGCCTTGTCCCATGGCTTGTAGTTAAGTTCCATGTTCCATATACCGGCATATAAGCCTCCTTCGTCCCCGTCAAGTTCACGCGATACTATGTTTGGCCAGTATTCTGCGAACGCCTCCTCGAAGCTGTCTCCAGTGTTGTCGTTTTTGAAGCCTTCATGATTTTCTCCAAGGCTCCCGTATGACGACCAGCTACCGTATTGGTTGTACATGGCTGCATGGAAAAACTCATGCCAAATGCCGTTTTCAGGGTTTTGGGTGTTGTCGTGTTTTGAGTCGTCAGGGCTCATAAATATCCCCCCGCCCCTTCGTTTGGGGCTGTAGAATGCGCTGTCAGTCTCTGAGGAGTATATGTAAGCCTTAATCGGCAGGCTGTTGCCAGAGCCCGTGAAGCTGAAGTCAAGTTTGTCTTCTGTGAACGTGAAAACCTTCTCTAGGAGATAGTAGTCATATCCTGCACCCCACAAAACCTCGGGGTCATCGCTCATCCCACTGTAGGATTCTATGTATGGGTCCTTCTCGTTCAGCCATATTATGTAATTTGATTTTGTTGGGAACTCGAAGTCTTTCGTGTCTGCGTAGAAGCTCTCACCCACACCACCTTTGTCGTAAAGTATCTCGAGCCTACCATCCTCATCGTATAATACTATGTTGAATGAGCCGAGTTGTTTTTTCTCAGGTTCTGTCGGGTCTATGGTGCTTAGGTAGTTAATCATATATTCTGTGTAGTCCAATTCGAATTTTCCGTTTTCGTCTGTGTAGTTGCTGGCCCAAAGTCCTTTACCCTCTTCGTCTCCTAATAACAGCCCCACATACACTTTTTTTAGCGGGTGCCCGAATCCATCTATGACATCGCCAGTCACAACGTACTTGCATGCTGGGTCGCTTTTGCAGTAGTAAGTGTCCTCACAGTCTATTAATTTGTTTTCGTTGTCGTCGACTCCGTTGTCGCAGACTTCAGCGCATGCCGGGTCGTCAAGGCAATTTTCAACGTCAAGGCAGTCGACCAAACCGTCTCCGTCATCATCCTCGCCGTTGTCGCATATTTCTGCGCATGCTGGGTCATCTGCGCAGTCGCCGGCGTCGGCGCAGTCTGTGAATCCGTCTCCGTCGTCGTCTTCGTCGTTGTCGCAGCTCTCAACACGCTTTGGAACGCACTTGCTTTTGTCGCTCATCCACCTGTGGCCTTCGATGCAGTAGCACTCCTTACCGTAGGCTTTGGAGTTTGGTGGGCACTCAATAAGGTCTATTGCCGAAACGCACCCGTTCGCAGCA
>CAYXON010000076.1:4630-5938 GCA_964467145.1 uncultured archaeon
GTGTGTTGGCTCGCATTTTTGCCCTTGCAGGCATCCGCAGTCTATGGAGTTTCTGCAGTTTTCGCCGATTGATGTCTCGCATTTGCTGTTTCCGTCGCCCTCAACCCAGGGTGCCTCATACTGGGTCGTTGTCGTCGGCGCATATCTTGTCGTCGGCGTGTATGATGTTGTCGCGGTCTTAGACCTCCACGGGCAGTAACATCTGCATTTGCCGGCGTCTTCAAGAGGCCACTCATAAGCGGTAATTCTTCCATCAACCTCTTTTTTGCCCTCGCCGGGTGCGCAGTTTGATGTGCACGCAACCCCCCCGCAGTCCACGCAGTCGTAGGTGCCTGGCGGGCACGCGTTGGCTGAGGCTAGGGAACAGATGAGAAAAACCGTTAAAAAAGACACAAACCAACTTACCCAAGACATAATCCTAACATATTAAAGTACCCCTGTTAAAAAACATTTTTATACTCTATTCAAAACATTAGTAACTACAATTTTCTTCTGGTGATGTCATGGCTGGGAGTAAAAGCAAAAAGGAAATTTTTGGAAAAGACCCCCGAAAAACAGGTAAAACTGAGGTTAGGGGGAAGTTGTTTGAAGAATCTGAAAAACCCAAAGGGCGAAAAAAACCAGATTACCTAAGTAATAGTGGAGATTGTTCCTGGGGCGACGACATATTCTATGATGGACCTCTGAGCGAAAATCAAGGCGACAACTGGTAATCAGGGGTGATACGGGAGCGTCCTGAGTCCTGCACTTTCAGAATATCCCCTCATCAGGTTCATGTTCTGCACAGCCTGGCCTGCTGCACCCTTTATAAGATTGTCTATTGTGGAGACTATCACAGCCCTTTCTTTTTCCTTGTCGCAGGCGACTGATATGTCACAGTAGTTCGAGTAGGCGACGTTCGCTGAAGAGATATCCTCCACCACCCGCACGAATGCCTCGTTTGCGTAGAATTTTTCGTAGTGGCTTCTGAGTTCTGCGCCGTCAAGCTTTCCGAATACGTGGGTGTTTGAGACGATGCCCCTGATGATTGGCACGAGAGTTGGCGTGAATGATACGACAGCTTTCGGGATGAGTCTGTTTATTATGTGGTTTGTCTCTGGCTCGTGCCTGTGACATGTGAGTTTGTATGGTTTGACGGCGTTTGCGCATTCGCTGTGGTGTATGAACTGCGTAGGTTTCGCACCAGCCCCAGATGTCCCGCTTTTGGCGTCAACCACGATTTTTTTTGCGTCAATCTTGTCTGCGAACTGTGAAAGGGGTGCGCGCGCGTGAAGCGCAGCTGTCACGTAGCGTCCTGGGTTTGCGACA
>CAYXON010000077.1:0-5931 GCA_964467145.1 uncultured archaeon
CCAGGTTTTTTTCAGAAAACACTGATGTGTCGGCGTGTTTTGGGGTGTAGTGGGCTGCGGCGTCATCAAGTGATATGTTGACTGGAAACGCAATACCAGCGCCTTCTGAGCGTATCTTCTCTTCTATCTTTTCAGCGACATCAAGTAGTTTAGCCCCTGGCTTTACGAGTTTCGCACCCCACGCGAGGGTGTCGGATGCTATCTTGCCGGCTTTTATGTAGGCTTCGAGCTCTTGCGATTCCATCTTAAGTGGATAGTAATAGGGTGGGGATGTTAAAAACCATGGACTACTATTGAGTTAACATGTTCATCGTCTTTGAGGGTATTGACGGCTGCGGGAAATCCACTCACGCCAAGCTTCTTAGTGCGTGGATGAGAGAGAGTGACAGGGACGTGCTTCTTACTGCTGAGCCGACCAAGGGAGAGCTTGGAGCACTCATTAGAAGGGTTCTTGGAGGTGTTGTTGCGATGAGTCCGAAAACCCTTGCTCTTGTTTTCACAGCAGACAGATGCGAGCACGTTCAACAGATAAGAAAAGCGCTTAGTGAGGGGAAAGACGTGGTTTGTGAGCGTTATTTTTACTCGACCGTCGCTTACCAGAGCGCGCAAGGCGTTGACAGGCAGTGGCTTTTGGACATTAACGGGTTCGCTCCAAAGCCGGACATAGTGTTTTTTCTGGATGTTGATGCGAAATCGGCGGAAGAGCGGACGTTCACTGGAGAAATATTTGAGAAGAAGGAGTTTCTGGAAAAAGTCAAAAAAGAATACATGAAATTCACAGGATTTAAGATAATAGACACCTCAAAAAACAAGGAGGAAGTGCAAAAGGATATACAAGGGATTGTCGAATCTCTTTTTTAGCAGTGTTTGGGGCACATTATCGTCTGGATAATATCTGTTAAAAGATGAGTCATAAGTGAGATGCCTACCGGCATTGAATATGGCAATCTGAAGTGTACCATAAGTATTATGACTGCCGCGACCTCTATTGCGTGCGCGTACATCCTAAGAACCCCGAATCCAGGGTAGTGCAGCCTGTCTCTGAGCACCTGGACGCTCCTGTATTTTTTTGGATTTTTTAGTATCTCAACTATTATGTGCCTTCTTTTAGGGTTAAGAAACTGCAACAGGAAGTGATCAAGGTCAATTGCCACAGTCGCTATGGTTGAGAGCGCAATCCATAAAATGAACTCCTGAAAGCCTATACCTAAGATGTATACACATAATGCAACTGCCGCACCAGATGTTATTATGTGTTCTTTTGGAAACATTTCAGGTGTATCCGCTTATTCTTGTCTGCGTGTATGTGAAGAATTTCTGCGGCTGGAATTTCTCGAATTGTCTTATGTTTTTTTCTGCGACGTAGATGTTGAGTGTCAGCTTCTCCTGCTCTGAGGCCTTGAGTGATTTGGCGAGAGTTGATATCTCCATTATCGACTTGAGCCCGTTTTTAGTCTTTATCTTAAGACCGTACTCGCTCATGACGGCTTTGGGGAAATCAATTAGCAGATACCCGGGCTCTATCCCGAGCTCGTCTGATATCCTTTGCTCGACTTCGTTTGCGTTTTTATGCAGCTCCTGCCTGCTTTCTTCGGAAAAGGAGTTTATTGGTTCTGAGAACACGTTTTTGAAAAGTCTTCTATCGTCTATGCAGGCCATGATTTCTTTTGAATATCCGCTGCTGCCTCTAAGAAGTGCCACAAGTCCTGGGTCGTCTGATGCCATTATCTGAGTTGGGTCTGCGCCAGATTCTATGAAACGGGATAGCGCGTGCTGCATCATTGATTCTGCGATTCTTTTGGTGTGGTGGCGGTAGACTGTCTGGTGCATCATCGCCCGGTTTATTAGAAGGGATTCTGCCGCCTCAAGACCGCTCTCGTCGACGACGACCTCGTCTTTTACGAGCATTATACTTGACAGAAGCCGTTCAACGTCTGTTACCCCGTATGCTACGCCCGCATAGTATGCGTCGCGCACAAGGTAGTCCATTTTGTCAACGTCAACGTCTGAGGATAGGATGCTTCCGAGTTTTCCGCCGCCCCCTATGAGTTCCGCAACTTTCGGGGGGGATATCCCGTGCGCAGATAGTATGTCTTTTATTTTGGATGTTGTCACAATCCTTGCTGAGCGGGTCTCGTGGTCAAAGCCTTTTTCAGAGAATATTGGATCGAATGTATGACTGAAGGGGCCGTGTCCTATGTCGTGCAGAAGCGATGCCGCCTGAAGTTCCATCGTCTTTTTCGGCTCAAGCCCAAGACGTGCGCAGAGCACGCCAGCGAGATGGTAGACCCCGAGTGAGTGCTCAAAACGCGTTGAGTTCATAGCCGGGTAGACGAGGTAGCATAGCCCGTTCTGCTTGATGTTTCTGAGCCGTTGGACTTCGCGCGTGTCTGCGAGTTCCATGAAAAGCCCGTCAATCATTATGTCACGCCATATCGGGTCTCGGATAAGCTTTGATGACATTGTAAATACCATAGGTTGGGGGCAGTATTAAAACGGGGGGTTTTAATATGTATCAGTTATGTGGACGATAAAACACCGGCCGAACCGCCTTGACGACTTCATAGGTAAATCATCTGTTGATGAGGTAAGGAGGTGGTCGGGTGGGCCGGTTATCATATACGGGCCGACAGGATGTGGCAAGAGCCTTCTTGCAGAGTTGATAGTCTCTGAGAGGGGTTGGGTGCTTACAGAGGTCTCAGATGAGAACATCGAATCCGCCAAATCCATATCTTCAACAGGCAGTCTTTGGGGGTCTCAAAGGGTGATATTAATCGAGGACGTCGACGCTGTAAAGGACATAAAGGCTGTCGGCAGACTCGTTGATGAGTCCACATCCCCGATTATACTCACAACATGCGATTACGCAAGCAGGAGGCTTTCCTCAATAAAGAAGAAGTGCGCAAGCATTCAGCTTAGAAGGCCGCTTCCAGCATCTATTGCGAAGTACCTGAGGGGCATATGCGAGAGAGAGGGTGTTGATGTTGAGGAGCCTGTTTTTGAGCTTATTTCCAAAAGCTGCCAGGGGGACATAAGAGCGGCTGTCACAGACCTTGAGATGATGTGTGTTGGCAGGAAGAAGGTTGTTCTTTCCGACGTTGATGGTTTGATGTCTGAGCGAGACCGCAAAACCGACATCTACAAGGCATTGAGTGTAATATTCGGTGGCCGTGATTTTGGGAAGGTTTTGTCGTCCACATGGGATTTGAGCGAGCAGCTTAAGGATGTTCTGTGGTGGGTTGACGAGAACACGCCACACCTTTTTAGGGACAAACTCGCTCTTTGCGGAGCATACCGCAGCCTCTCAAGGGCTGATGTTTTTTTGGGCAGGATTAAGAGAAGGCAGTATTGGGGGTTTCTCAGGTACGCTAACGCCCTTATGACGTGTGGCGTGAACAGCTCAAGGCCAGATAAGATAAACTATACACAGTACAGGTTTCCGGGGTATTTCGCAGCACTTGGAAGGACCAATAGTGAGCGTGGCATTGAGGACTCTATTGCGGGTAGGTTGAAGCCGCACCTGCACGTCTCCTCAAGGGTTGTGCGAGCGCAGTACATACCACTTTACAGAAAACTCTTGGCTGAGGGCGCTTTGAAAAAAGAGTCTTTATCAGATGATTACGGACTCTCAAATGAGGAATTGGATTACCTCAGCCAGTAGTATCCTGGTTTTCAGATGACGTGTCCCCGCCGATGTCTCCGACCAGGTCTTCATCTGGGTTGCCGTCCATTATGGCTTTTAGATCATCAAAGGATATCCTCTTTGAGGACTTGAGTTTCTCCTTAGCTTCTGCTGCGAGTTTGACGCGCTTTTCATGTTCTTTTTCTGTGCGTATCTTGTCCATGTCCCCGAGATACGGTGACATTTCCTCGTTGAGTTTGTCAAGTTCGACTTTTATCTCGCTTATCCTGTCACGCATTGGTGAGACTATCTTGTAGTGTTCTAGCAGTTTCTCGTGGCTTTCATCTGCTTGTTTTCTTGTCTCGTCGACTTGGGCGTATATCCCGACAGCTTTTAGGTGATATTTCTCGCTCTCGTCTGCGAATGCGCGTATTTCCGCAGATAGTTTGTCTGCTTTGGTGTCAAGTTCTTTTATGCCGTCGTATGCTGTTATGACTTTCTGGTGGAAGTTCGTAGCTTCCTTTGCCGCCTGTAGGCGTTCGATGAGTGTGAATATCGACGCATATATTTTCTTTTCTTTTTCGAGTGGGATGTCCTGATTCAGTAGTGCGTCAATGTCTTTTTCGTATCTTACCTTGAGCGCTTCGTCGGTTCCTCGTGCTGAGCGGTTTAGTTCGTCGCGTTTTTCTTTGTTGTCTTTTATCGCCCCAGACATTGATTTAATTTTTTCGTTTATTTTTTTGCGTTTGTCCTTTAGTTTGGCGATTTTCTGATTTAGTTCGTCGCGGTTTTCGCGCATTTTTTTGGCTTCTTGTGAGAGTGTCTTGCACTGCTCGTTTCCTTGGTCGCGGTTTTTTCTGAGTGTGGTTATTTCTTTCTGGTGAGTTCTGACTTCAGTTAGGATTTCGTAGATCTCCTTTCTTTTTTTGTCTGCATCTGCCCTTAGTTTGTTTAGGTTGTCTTTTAGGTCTTTCTCGTTCATGTTTTGGTCTCACCGATCTTGCCCATCCAGTATTCTCGGGCTTCCTTGTTTTCGCGTATTTTCTGTTCTACGCCCGCGTAGTAGCTTTGGTTTTTTGGGGTGAATGATGTTTGGAGTTTTTTGAGTTCTGCTGTGGTATCTTTTAGCTCTTGACCGTATTTGCTTTGGGTGCCTTTTTCCTCTACCCAGTGGAGTAGCTGGTCTTTCTTCTCCTTTAGTATGCTTATCTGTTTGGTCTTATCTACTTCGTCTGAGTATCCGCTTATTAGGCGGTCGTGTTTTTCGACTAGTAGTTCTGCGAGTTTCTTGGGTGATAGATTGTCCATTCTAGTAGCATAACATAAGTGAATTCCACATAAAAAACCTAACTATTGCGGACTACGTGGATTATACGCTGTATTGCAGTCAGGTTTGTGAGTAAAACCGCCAGAATAACGGCGTAATTGAGGAAATTCGTGTTTATCAGCCCGAGTAGCATGCCTGTGTAGAGTATGATTAGGCGTTCGAAGCGTTCTACCAGGCCGCCCATGTTTTTGAGTTTTTCTGGGTCGTTTATGACGTTTTTGTGGTCTGTGTAGGCGGTTACGAATGAGGGCATCATGGCGCCGAATACTAGAAGTATCATCCAGAATCCTGTGGGCATGAGGATTTCAGGTGTGTTTCTGAGGTAGAACCAGAGTCCGAGGCATAGTGCGAATTCCACGTATCGGTCTATTACACCGTCCATGAATGCACCCAGGTTTGATACGCTTTTTGTGACTCTTGCTACGTTGCCGTCTATTATGTCTATGAATCCGCTAAGAACGAATGCTACAAGAGCTGGAGCGAGCTGTCCCTGTATCAGAAATAAAAGACCTGCCACCGCAGGTAGCAGGGAGATTATCGTCCATGAGTTGGGTGATATTTTGGCTTTGGAAAATAGTACGCCTCCACGTATGTGGACGTGTTTGAGGTTTTCCCGAAATTCGGATTTTAGCATTTTATCTTTCTCTTTCTCCGCGTATGAATTCCTCAACCATTTGTCTTGCGACTGGGTCGGTGTACTGTATCATAGGGCTTTTCATAAAATATGATGAGGGGCTTGTGAGCGCTCCGCCGACGCCGCGGTCTAGTGCGACTTTGACGCATCTTATTGCGTCGACCATCACGCCTGCGCTGTTGGGGGAGTCTTCAACGTCAAGTCTTAGTTCGATGTTTATTGGGACGTCTCCGAATTTTCTGCCTTCCATCCTTATGAAGGAGAGTTTTTTGTCTAATAGCCAGGGTATGTAGTCTGAGGGTCCGATGTGTATGTCATCGGCTGGCAGTTGTGTTGGTAGCTGGCTTT
>CAYXON010000078.1:0-5906 GCA_964467145.1 uncultured archaeon
TTGATGAGCTACTCAGCGAGCGGCAGAAGATATCAGACAAACTCAGAGAGATTGTGGACATAGCCACCGACCCATGTGGCATAGACGTCACAGCAATAGAGCTACAAGACATCGAACTGCCCGAAAACCTGAAACGTACCATGGCCAAGCAGGCTGAAGCGGAGCGTGAGAAAAGGGGTGTCATCATCAACTCTGAAGGCGAGCTTGAAGCATCTAAAAACATCGCCAAAGCAGCGAAGACCCTTTATGCAAACTCTGGTGCACTGCATCTGAGGACTCTGCACACAATCAACGACCTATCCTCTGACAAGTCAAACACCGACATCTACGTCATACCTATCGAATTCTTGCGTGCAATCGAAAGACTCGGCGACCTACTCGAGAAAAAGAGTAAAAAAGCCTAGGTACTGAGTTTTTATATGATTAAAGCGTTATCTTCTGAGCGATATGATGAAGCAGCAGAACATGACCCTCGTCGCAGTTGGTGTTGCCCTGATAATCATGAGCCTGATAATAGATGTGGGAGCACTCGTATAACTGCCTTAAACCCCTGTTTTTATAGGTATCCTGCGTAGAAGTAAATGCTCAAATTGGACTCACTCGACCGAAATCTCCTAAAACACCTGCAAAAAGACGGTAAACTCAGTCTTAGGGAGCTTGGAAGGAAACTGGACGTCCCACACACAACTGTATTCACCCGCATAAACCGGCTCGTAGACACTGGAATAATCAAAAAGTTCCAGGCAATACTCAACCCACACGACCTCGGCCTAAGCCTAAAATTATTCATCATAGAACCCAACCCCAACACATCAGACCAGCTAATACAAAGCCTGTCAGATTTCTCAGAAGTCATGACCGTCTTCAAAACAGAAGACGGCAAAATAATCCTAAAAACAATATCCCCTAAAGACGACCCTGAAGCCCTTCAGGCACTGCACCTAAGGTTATACGGGCAGGAATACAACGTCCTACACATAGGTGAAATCCTAAAATACGAGCAGATGATAAGCGAAAAATATATCGACCAAATAGAATAAACTTAACCCTTATTCTTCTTCTTTTTCAGCGCAGCCTCAACAAGACCTTTGAAAAGTGGCGCAGGTCGCTCAAGCCTAGACTTAAACTCTGGGTGGAACTGACACGCTATGAAGTACGGGTGATCTGGCAACTCAACGACCTCCATCAAGTCCCTGCCCTGGCATTTTCCCGAAAACACAAGGCCGCAACCCTTTAGTTTTTCAACATACTCTGGGTTAACCTCGAACCTGTGCCTGTGACGCTCTGAAATATTCTTTTTGCCGTATAGTTTTTGCGCAAGACTGTCTTTCGTCAGCTCGCAATTGTATGCCCCCAGCCTCATAGTACCGCCTTTTTCCTGTATCGTCCTCTGCTCAGGTATGTAGTCTATCACAGGATACGGCGTCTTCTCGTCGACTTCAGTGGTGTGCGCGTTTTTCATCCCGCACACATTCCTCGCGTACTCTATCACGGCAATCTGGAGACCTAAGCATATGCCCAAAAACGGTATCTCATTCTCTCTCGCGTATTTTACTGCTTTTATCTTGTCCTCAAGCCCTCGTGAGCCGAATCCCCCAGGCACTAGTATGCCGTCGAACTCTTTGAAGTCCTTTGAATTTAGCCTGTCTGCCTCAATCCACTTTAGTTTGACGCAGCAGTTGTTCGCGGCCCCAGCATGCTTGAACGCCTCCTTTATGCTCAAATAAGCGTCCTCAAGGCCTGTGTATTTGCCGACAACCCCTATGCTGACTTCATCGGTTGCGGTGTGCATCTTCTCAACGAGTTTATTCCATTTTCCGGATTTTTTCCCTGTCTTTTTCAGCTCAAGCTTTCTGACTATCACATCCCCTATATCCTGTCTGTCAAGCTCAGCAGGAAGCGAGTATATGTCGTCTATGTCAGGGTCGCTTAGGACCTCAGATTGCTTTACGCCGCAAAACAATGCGAGCTTCCGCCTAGTATCCTCTGAAAGCTCCTCCTTGCACCTTCCTATTATTATGTCTGGCTGTATCCCAAGGGACAGTAACTCCTTAACACTGTGTTGGGTCGGCTTGGTTTTTTGCTCCCCACTCAGTATCACTGGTATGTAGGATAAATGTATGAATATGAACTTGTTTCCCTTGTCTCTACTCATCTGTCTGAGGGCCTCGATAAATATCCTGTTCTCAAGGTCACCTACGGTTCCCCCAACCTCTATCATGACTACGTCGGCGTTGAACTTGTTTATCCTCGACTTTATCTCGTCTGTGATGTGCGGTATAACCTGCACAGTCTTGCCGAGGTACTCGCCGCTTCTTTCCTTTTCTATGACCTTTTTGTAGACGCTGCCTGTTGTTATGTTGGAGTTGCCTTCAAGCTCAACATCCAAAAACCTCTCATAGTGCCCGAGGTCAAGGTCGGTCTCAGTCCCGTTATCCAAGACATATACTTCCCCGTGCTCGTAGGGGTTCATGGTTCCCGGGTCGACGTTGACGTATCCGTCGATTTTCACAGGCACAACAGAGTATCCCATATCCTTCAGTATCCTGCCAATTGACGCGGCAACAACCCCTTTGCCCAAGCCACTTAATACCCCGCCGGTAACTACGATATATCTCATGAGTAAACGGATAACAATTTAGACGGACGCCATTAAAAGCTGGAAGCAGGTTTTCAGTATTTATTTCTTACCCCCCTACATACTATTGTAAAATGCCCTCCCCTGTGATGACTTTTGAGGAGTTTGTGGAACGACTCCGTACCGATGTCTCCGGCGAGATAGAGAAATCAAACAAGGCAGTCGAGGAGGAGCTACCGCAGATACTCGAGCTCAAACCCTCCCTAAGACAGCGCTCACTTCTCATTGACCCTAAAGGCGCCCAAAAACACCTCCGGGGCCTTATGGAAAAACAAGACAAAACCGACAAGTTCCTGGATGCAGTCTCCGCAGTACGGGGCGAGAAGGTCGAGATAACACAGGTTCAGCGCGGACACAGAGACGACAACCGCGACTTCATACTCAAAGGCAGAAACGAGATGGGCATAAACGTCGACGACCTCAGGCTACTTCTGGGCGCGCCCAAGAAAAAAGGCGAAGACATAAGAAATGAGGTCAGTCAAGCCAGTTTTTACAAGCTTTTGAACCTCCACGTCTACAGGGAAAAGGCAAGTCTGGAGGAGGCTGCATAAGATGTTTGACAGCGCATACGTTGTGATGGATCGCCTGCCTGGGGCGACACTAAACGAGCTGACCTATCGGCGGCCGGAGGTCATCGAAAAAAACATGGTCACAATATCCTACCAACTCGGGATGCACATGGCATTCAGCTACATATTCGGAGCCAAAGACGGATACCAGACAAACTACGTATTTGACCCAGTATCCAAGCTATTGACTCGGATAGACAAGGAAAGCTTCCTTGAAGTCCCCAATAATCCTACGTCAACGCTTTCTGACGGCGACGACTACACTCAAGAGATTGCGGCGTGCGAGCTCACAAACCTCAAGTACATACCAAGCTTCAGAGAACCTGCGACAAGGCCAAAGGTTCTTTATGCGTTCAAGCAGGGTTTTTTAGACAAGTACTCCGACATAAAATCCAAAAAAGACGACCTACTAAAGATGGTTGAAGAGACTAGGGGCGCGTGGGCCCAGATGAAGCCGCACGAAGACGAGCAAGAATACGCTCAAATAACATCTCAGATAAAAGATGCAGTCCAGCACCTAATCACTCAAGAATCTGAGCTCGTTTTCCAGCGCCTCGTCGCAGCGAAAAAAGAGGTTGATGAGGGCAAATACAAAAAAAGATAATGTATCCCCCTCAACTAATGAATCAGACTATTTTTTTCACGGCCAGAAGCTTCCACTGCTGAACCGCTCATTGGGTCTGGATCTTCTCTGGTCTTCATGAACATTCTCTGATATGTTATTTTCAGTATTTACCTCAACACCCAAGTTCTCGATTTCCTCAAACTCGCCGTACTTGCCGATGTTGATTCTTATGCTGCCTTTGAAAAGCGAGATATATCCGTTCATAAGTCTGTAAGTCTTTCCGACTGCAACTTTTTCCAGGAATTCATCCCATAAAGTGGCATAAACACATCCTGTATCATCGCCTACTAGCGCCTCGGTGACTGCGTGGGGTGTCCTATCTTTTTTGGATTTTACGTTCCTTACCTGTTCTACGCTAACTACCTTGAATACAAGGTTCAGATGCCTTGTTTTAGGGGTTATCTCCCCAACCTTTACGAATTCTTCAACCATTTCCCTCCCTCTTAAGTGTCTTAGTATTCGTGTCTGAGTTTATATGTTTAAACTAAACCTCCATAAAAACATTTGCACATTTTTGAGCCTTTATCCAGTTAAATGGATTTTTTAGAACATCAAAAAAACACACAATCGATAAGTATTTATATGATATCATCACATACTGTAATCCAAATAAGTGGTGCAGGGAAACCAAGTGATTTTCCGAAAGACATCCCATAAAAAAAACAGCCTATAGGGGTTGTTGTATGCTCTCACGAGCATGCTCTCAAGGAGTGGTGTGATGTCAAGAAAGCCGTCTGGCGTCAAGCTAAATGGCATGTCGGAGAATGTCTTCCTCCGGGAAGATGGGTGTCAAAGCCCCACATGACCCTATAGCATCCATAAAAAGCGGGGAAATCAAGTGACCGCATCGAAAGGCATCTCATACATGCAACCATTAGGGGTTGCGGTATACTCTCCGGAGTATGCTCCCAAGGAGTGATGTGATGTCCAAAAAACCAAGAAGCGTCAAGCTGACTGGCAAATCGAGCATCTCCAACCCTTAGGGGATGGAAGGGTGTAAAAACCCCACTTGGCCCTATAGCTTAACCGATAACTAATAGTCTTCTTTTTTCTTGTCCTTTGCTGCTACGACTCCCATAACGACTCCTGCGTCGAGCCATCCTTCAGCGTATTCGAGTGCTGCGAAGGCGTTGACGTACTCGCTCTTTTCCATGAAGTGTGTGGCGTCGCTGAAGTATCTTAAAGCGGTGTCTTTGACTTTTTCTCCGCCTTCTGACAGGACTGTTATTTCAGAAAAAGACGGTTCTGACTTCTTTAGGTATTTCTCTAGTTTTTCGCACAGTTCATCCATCCTAAAGCACTAATCTGTCTTAAATTAATATTATCCCTGGTTTCTCTCTTGGAGTGTCTCCTCTTCTTCGACCATTGTTTTGCCTGCGACTACTTCGTCTATGCTGTGTATGGTCCCGCCTATGTCTAAGAGCACTTTTTTGACTTTTTTTATGTCTGGGAAATTGCCTTCGAGTGTGACTTTTACGTTTTCTACTCTTTGGTCTATCTCGTAGACGCTGATGTTGACCCCATTTATCCCTGGTATTTCCGCCAGTGACTTGACCATAATCGTTATGTCTGGGTCATGGGGTTTTAGCACGTCCAGTACGACTCTTCTTAGCTCTATCATCTTAGGAGAAAACATTAGGTTCAACAACTATAAAAAACCCGTTAGACGAACTTTTTTAAGGTGCAGGGTAAATAGGATACGATGCAGAAGCTGAAGTGGGTTGTTGTGGGGATTTTGTGCATCCTGCCCATATACCTGATGGTTGCGCCATTTTTTAGCGTTCTCATATACAGCCTCCTCATCTACTACTCCGCACGCCCGCTTTATAACAAAGTGAGGAAGGTACTGAAGAACGAGAGGGTGTCTGCGATAACTTCTTTGATACTCATAATCTTTTCAATAAGTGCATTCCTTCTTTATGTGGGTGGTGTTGCGTCTATCGAGCTTCTGAAGCTTGCCCAAAACCAGGATCTAGAGTTTGTCGGCGCAATCGGCAATGCAATCGCCAAGTACTCTTCGGCTGCGTCATCGCTTACCCTCCGTCAGTTTGTTGAGATACTTAGGGGGGACCCC
>CAYXON010000079.1:0-5848 GCA_964467145.1 uncultured archaeon
CATGATTACTGCGACAAGCTTGTGGGGGGTAGCTGATATTGCTTTCTTTATATTGAGCGCCTGCTGAAGAGTTATTTTGCGCGGAGTCTCCACAGGGACGTCGACTATTACGCCTATGTAGTCTGCGCCTGCCTCAACTGCCGTTATTGCGTCTTCGGGGTTTGTTAGCCCGCATATTTTGACTTTCATGGCATCAGCTCCCGTATTTTGCCTGCGATGTCGGTGGACTGCATTATTGACGAGCCCACAAGTATCGCGTCTGCTCCTGCTCGTCTCATTCTTTCTGCGTCGTCTCTTGTTTTGACGCCGCTTTCCGCAACGATTAACACGTCTTTTATCTTTGGCGCGAGTTTTTCGAAGGTTGATAAATCGGTCTTTAATGTTTTGAGGTCGCGGTTGTTTATCCCGATGATTTCAGCCCCTGACTGGAGCGCTATTTCAAGCTCTTTCTCGTCGTGGACCTCGACAAGGCACTCAAGCCCCAGTTTACTGGCTTTTAGGATGTATTCAGCGGTTTTGTCGCCTAAGAGCGCGACTATGAGAAGCACCGCATCCGCGCCATATGCAAGTGATTCACGCAGTTGAATTTCATCGATTATGAAGTCTTTTCTCAGCACTGATATGTCAACTGCTGAGCTGACGTCCGCGAGGTCTTTGATGCTTCCACTGAAGTGTTTTTCCTCTGTTAGAACAGATATCGCAGCGGCGCCCGATTTCTCATATATTTTCGCGACTTCCACAGGGTCTGCACCAGATATTTCGCCAAGGGATGGGCTCGCTTTTTTTATCTCAAGTATGTATGAGAGTCCATCTTTGGATATTGCTTCTGTGAGGCTTCTTTTTTTTCTTCCCGCAGGTATCTTCAGCGCCTCTATTTTTTTCCTTTCTCTTTCAACCTGCAGCCTTTTTTCGGCTGCAATTTCATCAAGTATCGTCATCGGTTAGTGTACTCTATGAGTTGCTCGAGTTTCTTAAGTGCTGCGCCAGACACTATCTGCTTTTCCGCGATTTTGATTGCTGTTTTGAAGTCGTCTGCTTTCTCGCCTGCTATGATGCCTGCGGCGGCGTTTAGGACTACTATGTCTTTTTTCGGGCCTTCAACTTTTCCAGATAGTATGTCCCTTATTATTTTAGCGTTTTCTTTTGCGTCGGCTGCTGTGAGGTCTTTGAGTTCCGCCTTCTTTATGCCAAATTCTTTGGCGTCAAACTGGTATGTTTTTATTTTGCCGTCCCGTAGTTCACTGATTTTTGTGGGGCCGACTGTTGATATCTCGTCAATGCCTGGGTCACCGTTGACAACGAGTGCTCTTTTGAGGCCGAGCTGCCTGAAAACTTCGGCAAGTGTCTCCGTGAGTTTGGGGTCGAACACGCCCATGAGCTGGCCTTTGGCGTCTGCGGGGTTTGTGAGGGGTCCGAGTATGTTGAATACTGTCCTAATCCCGAGCTGTTTTCGAGCTGGCATCACGTTTTTCATTGCAGGGTGGTAGTGGGGTGCGAACATGAACCCTATGCCGACCTCCTCTATGCATGCGCCTATCTTCTCAGGGTCTGTCTCAAGCATTACTCCAAGTGCTTCAAGGGCGTCTGCTGAGCCTGATTTTGAGGTTATTGAGCGATTTCCGTGTTTTGCGACAGGTATTCCGGCTGCTGCGACCAAAAACATGGCTGCTGTTGAGATGTTGAATGTGTTTTTTGCATCGCCTCCTGTGCCGCAGATGTCAACGATTGTGCCTTTGACGTTGGGTGTGATTTTGACTGCGTATTGTCGCATTATTTTTGCGAGCGCCGCTATCTCGGTTGATGTTTCGCCTTTGGCGGCGAGCGCCGCCAGGAATGCGCCGATTTGCGCGTCGGTTGCTTGCCCGCCCATGATTGTCTTCATTGCATTCTCCGCCTCATCTGCTGTGAGGTCCTGTCCACGCGTCAGTTTAGTTAGTATCTCTTTCATTTTTTCATTTGAGGAAGTTTTTTATTATCTGCATGCCTTCTTTGGTCTTTATTGATTCCGGGTGGAACTGCACCCCGTAGATTGGGTAAGTCCTGTGTTTTACCGCCATTACTTCATGGTCATCTTCGCTTTCGGCAAGTATCTCGAGCTCAGGGGGTATTGTGTTTTTTTCTATCACAAGGGAGTGGTATCTGGTTGCCTCAAATGGGTTTGGAATTCCTGCGAGTATTGATTTATTGGTGTGTTTTATCATGCTTGTTTTTCCGTGCATCAGTGTTTTTGCGTGGATTATTTTCCCGCCGAAGACGTAGCCTATGCATTGGTGCCCAAGGCATACTCCGAGTGTTGGGGTTTTTGGGCCGTATTTTTTTATGACATAGTTTGATATGCCCGCGTCCTTTGGGGCTTTTGGACCGGGGGATATTATTATCCTGTCTGCTGATTGCGCGGCCGCGTCTATTTCTTGCTCTGATGCGGTGTTTTCGAGCACCGTTACTTCAGCCCCTTGCATGCCGACGTATTGGACGAGGTTGTAGACGAAGCTGTCGATGTTGTCTATGACGAGTACTTTCATTAAACCGGTTGCTCGGTTTACGCGCTGCTGGGCGTGCGCTTCGCTTAGCCCATCTTGCCCTTTGGACATTGTCTCTTTCATTTTTCGCCCTCCAACACGTTCAGTAGCGCTTTGGCTTTGTTGATTGTTTCCTTGTATTCGAGCTCTGGCTTTGAGTCTGCTACTATGCCGGCGCCTGCTTGTACGTAGGCTGTGTCGCCTTCGAACACGATTGTCCTGATTGTTATTGCTGTGTCAAGTGCTCGTGTGAAGCTGAAATAACCGACAGAGCCGGCGTATATGCCTCTTTTCGTGGGTTCTAGCTCGTTTATTATCTCCATTGCCCTGACTTTGGGGGCGCCGGATACTGTGCCTGCTGGAAATATGCTTTTGAGGGCGTCGAACTCTGTCTTGTCGGCTCTTAATTTACCCATGACCTCGCTTGACAGGTGCATTACGTGGCTGTATCTTTCGACTTCCATGAATTTGGTTACTTTGACGCTACCATATTCCGCCACCCGCCCCACGTCGTTTCGTCCAAGGTCCACAAGCATTAGGTGTTCGGCTTTTTCTTTTTCATCATTTAGGAGTTCGCGCTCCATCTGCAGGTCTTTGGCTGGTGTGGTTCCGCGTTTTCTTGTGCCTGCTATCGGATATGTTGTGACTGTGTTTTTTTCAACTCTGGTGAGGGTCTCAGGGGATGAGCCGACGAGGACTCTTTTTCCGAAGTCGAGGTAGTACATGTAGGGGCTTGGGTTGGTTTTCATAAGGCGCTGGTATACTGGGAATTTGTCGCCGTTGTATTGTTGGGAGAGTCTTTGGCTGAGTACTATCTGGAATGCGTCGCCTTCTCTTATGTAGTTTTTGCAGGTCCTGACTGCTTCTTCAAATTCGTGTTGTGTGAAGTTCGAGGACGGGTCTGTTGATGTGTGGTCTGTTTTTGGTTGTTGGTTGTTGTCGTTTAGTTTTTGCGCGATTTCCTCTAGGCTTCCTATGGATTCTTCAACATCTATCCCGGAGGGGTCTGTGAAGTGGTTTTCTATCAGGTAGGTTGATTTTGTCTTGTGGTCGAATATGATGTTGTTTTTTGTGAGTATTAGCTCAAGGTCTGGTTGTTTGAGTTCGTCTGGTTTGTCTTTGAGGTCTATATAGTGCCTAACTATGTCGTAACTCAGGTATCCAACGAAGCCTCCGGCAAATCTGGCGAGTGTCGGCCCATGCAGTTGGTACTGCGACACCAGGGACTCTAGCATCTGCAGGGGGTCTTCACCTTCGGGTTTGGCTGCGAATCCCCTGTCAATCCTTTGGAAGTCGAGCCCGTCTTTGTAGGTCATCTTAGCAGCCGGGTTGAATCCGATAAAACTGTATCTTGCAAGTTTCTCCCCACCCTCAACACTCTCCAGAAGATAAGTGTTCGCACCGCGCACCGCGAGATACGCCTGTTCAGGGTCGATTTCCCCAACCTTGATATAAGTCTGACAATACTCCATAGACTAAAACATAAGAAAAAGGTATATAAAAATACAAAAATGAACAAAAAAGTACAATATATGGTTGTGGTTTTGTTTGTTTACGACCGCAAGATGTAGAAGAGATTAGTGAACAGACAGCTATTTTTCAGCTGAGTGTTCTTGTTTTTTGTCAAGTACTGCTGCGGGTAGGTCTATTATTTCGTTTAGTCTTTTGATGAGTGCGGAATCAGATGTTGCGGTGAGTAGGTTTAGGCGGTATATCTGGTGGTCTGCTGTGGGCGATGTCATTGATTCACCAGGTATGCCTGCTTCGCGCTGTCTTCTCATCACGTACTGCGACAGGCTTCCGCTTCCAGATAGTTGACTGTCAAACACCCATGTGACGTCTTTGGGTTTGCTTTCAGCGAGTAGGTCTATCACTTCATCTACAGTCTTTCTTGTGTTGTCTGTTATTTTGTAGTTTGAGAACGCCATGGCGTTGTCACGTATTAGGCCGTCCATGCACTTGAATGCACCGCCTGTGAATAGTGCTTGTTCTAGTGTTATGATGACGTTGAATCCGTCAATTACAAAATGTCTGCCAGCGAGGTAGCTTATAGGTTTTAGTTTGGCCTGTGTCGAGCTTATCTCTTGTTCTGAGTATGCTTGGCGCATTACCAGATTTCGTTCGGCTGTTGTTAGTCCGTGATGGTCGCCGATGAACCATAGGGCGTATTCTTTTGGATATCCGCGGTCAAGTAGTAGTTTAAGGTCTTCGCATCCTAGCTGTATTTTGTCGGGGGTTTGTTGTTGCATTATTTCACCGTTTTTTTGGCGACTAATTCGCCCATCTCTTCGCAGTTCACTTTTTCGCAGTCACCTGCCATTATGTCGCCTGTCCTGTATCCTTCTTCCAGCACTTTAACTACTGCTGCCTCGATTTTGCCGGCTTCAGCCGGCTTTTTGAGGCTATATTTGAGCATCATCGCGACGCTCAGGATTTGTGCGAGCGGGTTGGCGATTCCTTTGCCTGCGATGTCTGGTGCAGACCCATGAACTGGCTCATATAGTCCGAATCCGCTGGCTCCAATACTTGCAGAGGGTAGCATACCGATGCTTCCAGTTAGCATTGAGGCTTCGTCAGATAGTATATCGCCGAACATGTTACCTGCGAGTATGACGTCGAATTGTTTCGGGTTTCTGATTAGTTGCATGCAGGCGTTGTCTACGTACATGTGGTTTAGTTCGACGTCAGGGTATTTTTTGCCGACTTCTGTGACGACTTTTCGCCACAACACCATGGTGGATAGTACGTTGGCTTTGTCGATTGATGTGACTTTCTTACCTCTTTTACGGGCTGTCTCAAAGGCGACTTTCGCGATGCGCTCTATCTCGGGGCGTTTGTATCGCATGGTGTCGAATCCTTCCTCATCTGTTAGTCCCTTGGGTTGCCCGAAGTATATGCCGGATGTGAGCTCGCGGACTATCATGATGTCAAGGCCGCCCTCGATTATGTCAGGCCGCAGCGTTGATGCTTTAGCAAGGGGTGCGAATATTTTGGCTGGGCGCAGGTTCGCGTAGAGGTCGAATATTTTTCGCAACGGCAGTAGTGCGCCGCGTTCAGGTTGTTCTTCTGGGGGGAGTTTCTCCCACTTGGGACCTCCGACTGCGCCAAAGAGTATTGCGTCTGAGTTTTTGCAGGTGTCTATCGTGGTTTGCGGCAGTGCTTTACCGTGTTTGTCGATGGCTGCGCCACCGACGTCTGCTTCAGCGTATTTCAGGCCTAATTCGAGTTTGTCTAGGACTTTTATGGCTTGCGCCATTATTTCAGGGCCTATTCCGTCGCCTGCCAGAACCGCTATGTTCGCCACGTATTATGTATTATTTTCCAGCTAT
>CAYXON010000080.1:0-5799 GCA_964467145.1 uncultured archaeon
TTCAGCATGGCTTGGTCGCATATGTCCCATGAGTCGAACTGCCTCACCCACTTGTCGAATTGTTTGGGGCTTACTTTTTCAGGTTCATCCACTATGCTTGCGAGTATCCGCGCCTCGTGTATCTTGCTGTCCCAGAGCTTGATGGCTAGTGCGTGGTCTTTGCCTATTTCTTTTCCGAGTGCCCTGAGTTTTGGCATTGAAACACCAAGGCTTGTTTCGGTGTTTATCCCGAACCTGCCCATGTCCTCGACGTTTTTCGCGTCAGACATGGCTTTCAGCTTTCTGATTACCTGCTTCGCATTCATGGTTTTATCCCTGTTAGTCGTTCGCTCTCGTTCCAGAGTCTTTTGCAGGCTTCAATGTCGTATGATTGTCTGTGTGATTTCGCAGGTGCTGTGCCTATGAAGTATTTTCCGCTAATGCACTCAACGTATTTTGACGATGCCAGATAAATCGATGTCTTCGCACCGTCCTTGGGTTTTTTGAAAAAGTGTTCGACGACCTTCAGGCCGTAGCTTAGCGGGTAGGGTATCGCGTGCTTGAATAGGTTGGTGTTGACGACCCCTGGGTGCAGGCAGTTTGCTGTGACGCTTGTTCCCTCAAGTCTTCTTGCGAGCTCGTACGTGAATAATATGTTTGCGAGCTTTGACCTGCCGTATGCAGTCCTCATGCTGTATCCTCGTTCGTTTTGGAGGTCTTCGAAGTCTATCTCCTTCTGTGCCTTTGAGGCTACGTTGACTATCCTTGAAGGGGCGCTTTTTTTGAGCATTTCAAGGAGGAGGTTTGTAAGAAGGAAGCTTCCGAGATGATTGACTGCGAATGTGGTCTCTATCCCGTCGGTTGTGAGGGTGCGCTCCCACATCATCACTCCCGCATTGTTCACGAGCACGTCAAGCCTGTCATGTTTTTCCAGAAAAGCTTTAGCGAACTTCCTTATTGATTTCTGGCTTGCGAGGTCGCACAGCATAAGCTCGACAGAATCGTTCCCGCTAATTGTTATTATCTCTTTTTTTGCTTCTTCACCGCGTTTTTGGTTTCTGCACACCATCACGATGTGCGCTCCTTTTTTTGCGAGCGCCAAAGCAGTTTCCCGTCCTATGCCAGAGTTCGCGCCAGTGACTATGCAGATCTTATCTTTCATTGGATCCATTGTAAAGTATTTGCCTGAACTATATAAGGTTGTTTTTGTAATCTTGTCTTAGGATGGAGGTTTTGTTCGCAATCTCCCAAGACGGTTTCAGGGATGAGGAGTACCTGATACCCCGAAGCGTTTTGGAGGGTGGTGGGGCGGTGGTTTATGTTGCATCCCCTAAAGGCGGTGAATGCATTGGCGCATTGGGCGCTAAAGTCAGAGCAGACTACTCATTTGACGAGGTCAAGACCCGCGACATTGACGCGGTCGTGGTAGTGGGTGGTCCTGGAAGCCAAAAACATCTCTGGGACAACACAGAACTACACAGGATAATACGTGACATCTTCGAAGGTGGCAAGGTTGTTGCAGCAATCTGCATGTCTTCAGCTGTTCTTGCCAAAGCAGGAGTATTAAATGGTGTGAGGGCCACGGTTTTTCCAACGTCTCAGTCGATTTCTGCGATGAAATCAGGCGGCGCTGACTACGTTGACGAGGATTTGGTTGTTGACGGCAGGATAATAACTGCATCAGGTCCGAGCGTTGCGCAGGGTTTTGGGCAGGAGATACTCAAGGCAATCCGCTGAGGGCCTCTTTGTCTGATGTTATAAACTTGTTTTGGCCAAATTATTACCTCTAGTGTGTGTTTTTAGAAGATGGCGAAGGAAAGGGTGTTTCGGATTGATGGCGCAAACCTGTCTGAGGTTGACCCGCAAAACGTCAAGTACTCTGGCAGGCAGCAGATGCCTGACATAGGTGTTGAGGAATTATCTGCCGGTCATGTTCCACCGCATATCATGCCTCATCTAATGTCCTCTGATGCACATGGTGAGCGGCTCGTCTATACTGCATACCGCCTCAGGCGAGACGACCCGCAAGCTTACGGTCTAATTGAGCCACATATTTCAGCTGGCAATGCAAACCGCGCCAGGCTAATGCTTCTGGTGGCTGAGAAGCACCCTCAGGAGCTTGAGCTTGCCGCGCTTGCGCTTGAGGATTCTGAAGTAATAGAGTCTAGGGTGGGTGAGCTCGCAGCCAAACTCTCCCATGGTGTTGTGGGAGATATTGCAAAGGAAATTGACGGCCTTCTGCCAAGACACGAGGTTAAGTTGCCGGCGCCGCCTCCAAAACCCACCCATCAAGTTCGCGTGACTGTTAAACCCAAGATAAAGGAGCCAGAACCAAAACCTCCTGAAGCACCTGTCAAGAGTCCTGCGCAGGTTGTGTCAGATTATGTGACTGAACAGGTGTTTGAGACCTTCCCAGACGAGCAGTTTAATCCAGCGTCCGAAGCGTATGACGCATTCAAAAGAGCAGGTAACTCGTTCACGCTTGCTCATTGGCAGGCGGTTTTTTCGGCAGCCAAAAAACTGAGCAGATTCGACAGACCAAACGAGAAACTAGACTACTTCACCCATGTACTCCGAAACCCAGCTGATGTTGAACTGTTTTCTGAGCCTGCTAGGGTGAGCTCAGCTGAAAATGCAATATCCCATATTCTTTTCATGGTTTCTCCGCCCACTACCCCTGCTCAGCGTGAGCGCGCATTCAGGGACATATTCCTAACATCCCCCCAAGATTTTCGCATCATAACCGGCGAGCAGTCCGAACAGTTGTCTTCGACAATATCCTGCGCTTCAGACCATGTAGATGAACGGCTAAGGTTCACAGAACATGTTTTCTCACAATCTGACCCTGAAAGGCGAACACTCGAATTCATCATGCGTGAAAACGTTGTTGTCAGGGGGGGCAAGATAGTCTCTGCAATATCAAGGTTCGCGGCGCGACACATCGAAGGCTCAGACCAGCAGCAGATAAGGGCGCGTGCTTTTGAGAGCGTCCTTCTACAGGATGCGGAAACACTTGCGCACACGACAAGCGAGCGCGCATACGAGGCGCTCGGTAGGGTGGGGGCTGAGAACATGCATTCTCGATTTGGCCCATGTGCAGGACAGTTTGTCCAGTTGCTAGTGTCAAGGCCGCAGGTGCTTGAGAACCTTCTTTCTGACGACGGCCAAACTCTAAGTAATGCTTTTGTCAATTTTGTTGACGCAGCTCTAAAACTCCCAAACGGCAGGGGATATGTTGACCGGGTATTTGAGTCAATGCAGTCTAACCCCTCATACGCTAGTGAGCTTTCGCGTCCTGATGTTCTTGAAAACACGATAGGGTTACTCAGCAGGTGTGGGGGTAGTGTTAGCCCTCGCATGATACTTGAGCCGGATTTCATGTGCAGGCCCCAGGCCGAACAGGAAAGAAAGCTTGAGGTTGTAAAGTCCCTAATGGATGACCCCTATCTGCTAATACCTTCAAATAATCATCCACCTGGTGAAGGTGACGTCCAAAACCATGGTGGAGGCACCCCACGCCCTGAGAGACAGCACATAGAACACCTGTTGAGCGTCCACGGATTCAGGGTTCCCAACCCCGCTTATGTTCAGGGTATTGAGTACCCCGGCGATGTGAGGGGGCTTTTTTTCATGCTAAACAGGACGTTTCTGCGAACTCACGGGATACAGCGGATTGAGACCTTACCCTATCACCAGCAGCAGATAGTCACTGCATTAAGTAACTCAGTGGAGCAGGAGTTCACGATGGATGTTGAGCGCCTCCAGCAGGCACTTGAGAAACACCCCCTCATAGGCAGGGTATATCAGGCAAGCCAAACTCATCTGCTCGACGACCTCAGGGCTCTTGAACAAGACAGGGTACTTGTCTTCACAGACGACCACTCAGGTGTGCGGCTTAGAGAAGAGATAATAAATGTCGCAGACCAACCAAGGCTTGAGCCGGGCTCTGACGCTGAAAGACAGCTTCTCGCAGTCATCACATCAGACTCAACCAACGTGCAGCTTGACCGCAAAATACTTGAGGCAGTGGGTCGCTCGGAAAACTACCTCGCGTCAGTAGATGGCATAACCGCCTCATGTGGGGACTCACAGCCAAAGTCAGTGAAGGCGAGGATAGCGTACCTTGTCGACCATGGAATACTTTTAAATCCAGCACCCCTCACAAACCTTAGGATACTCAGTCCAGATTTAATATCTCAGATACCTGGGATGGTGATACCCCGCCTCTACACCCAAGAGTACCCGCATGTGATAGACCCTGTGAAGCGTGTGACTGGAATGTATCAGCCGCTGTTTTCATCAGACACGCCGGCTCACGCGCAATTCAGTGCAAAAGTCGAAAAGAGGGCGTACGCAATCGACCACGCAACAGAGCTAATGAGCGTCGGCGACAGAAAAAGGGTCAGCGACGCAAGCGAGGTCACAATCGAACGCAGGCAAGCCATTGTTAGGGCGCTGTCAAATCTTAACCTTGACATAAACCACGGAGCCAAGCTTGAGCAGATAAAAAAAGCGGCTGAGGATGCGGGCATTTCAGTGAAAGACGTGGAACCAGCACTGTCCTCCCTTGTCGACGCAGGGCTTGTCGAGCGGATATCACTTGGGTACTATCGGATAAGACAGGAATTCTGGGTCAAAAAACCCGCCAGATTCGGGGAGATAGAATATCCCACAAACCAGGATTCCTCCCAGATGAGCTCAAACATCATGGAGGCTGAGCTAACATCTGAGGTCGCGGCTAGGATAGGGAACGCCGCCCATGGAAGGAAGGCGTTGGCGGTGCTGAGGCTCATGTCGAACCTTCACATAAATGTCCCTTACTGCGCGCGCGCGATTGATTTACGGGATCTCATGCAGACTGCGGGATTCAGGATATCTGAAAGTCAGGTCAGGGGAGACATGGACACGCTCACAGCAGGTGTTAAGCCCTACATAAAATTCGGGGCAGTGGTCGGGACCGGGGGTAAAAGAATCGAGCATGAGGAGGGTTTCTTCTACCCGCCCCTCATAGAAAAGGTCGCACCCTCAACAAGTGAGGTCTACTGGCGGTTCATGGTGCCGCAGGCGAACATGACCGGCGCGCAGGCGTCTGAGATAATCCCTAAAGACGCTCGCGTCTTCTCAGGCACAGGACGACACGTTACTGTGGACGCCCTTGCAACAGAGTTGTCAGGACTTGACAATTCACGGCACGTAGACTTCGTTGATGTGTCGATAACCCGGGTTGACCCGGAGAACATAGCACTTCTTGACAACCCCAGAAAATACCGGTACTTCATCAAGGAAAGAGGGGGCGGCGTAAAGGGGGTAGTGATTTGGGTGGGGTCAAATAGGAATGTCTAAACTAAAAAATAAAAAGCCACACAGTAAGGGCATGGACTTGATACTTGTTTTCGGAGTAGTGTTCGTTCTGCTGGTTTTGTTCTGGACGATAAATTCTAATAAGGGAAAATCAGACTTCACGATGCAAAACACTCAATCACTAACTCAGGAAACGACCACATCCACTACATTGGAAGAATCAAGCGTTCGCGAGCCTGCAGAAGTTCCATCAGCAAAGGTTCAGGCGGATATCACATCCTAATTTGTTTTAGAAAACTTGTATCGGCGGCTCAACACCCGTCAAAACAATCATGGCCTCTGTACCTTCAATTTTTTCATCTACTGTGTTGGTCCACACTATCCTTATCTCGTCGTTTGTCCAGCCGGTGATTGTCTCCATGACCTCGCTTAGTCCCACCACACCCTTTGACTTGCTTGTCAGGCTAAGGAGCACCCCATACGCGTTTTGAGGGTCAACAGAAATAAGTGGACAGTCAA
>CAYXON010000081.1:0-5709 GCA_964467145.1 uncultured archaeon
ATGAATATTATGCCGTCTGTTCTTATTTTGCCATTGAATATCGCGGCAAGAAGCGAACCTATTTCCTTGGATGTGAACTTTAGGGGGTCTATCTCGCCTTCGGGGCTTAGTCCGTTTCTTGTGTCGAGGTATTTCCACAGATCGTATATGCCACCCCACAGGTGTGGCATATTTACTGCGGCTTTCACCTTCTTTTTCAGGGGGTCTGCTTTTTTGACTGATGTTGAAGTTGAACCAGGGGTTATTATCTCGTTGACTGCGAGATATACGGCCTCTATCGCGCCTTCGAGGAACATTACTATGTATGCCCATAACTCGCTTTTTATCGGGTCAACTTCGTAGACGTCAATGACTTTCTTGTTTTTTAGTATTGACAATTCCAGTTCCTCGATTGCCTCGACAGGCAGGTCACCATGTTCGAGAAGGTGCATGAGACTCTCCTTTGATGTCTCAGGCAGGTACATAATCTTGCGCAGTATGTCTGAGCGCATTAGCGACCGTTCGGTCCGGTTTTTTTCGCGTTTTAGGAAGATGTAATAGAGGTCTAAGTTGTTCAGGTTAACGAGTAGGTAATCTTTCTTCTCTATTGTCCTGAGGGTTTGGTCGTCTGTCCAGACGTTTTTTATCGTATCTACCCGAAATACTTCGAGCGGCGCGTAACGGAGCGTTATCTTTGAAACCTTCTCTTTTTTCGATGCCTTGCGCTCGAAGTAGACTTTCGCGTCATCGAGTGATTTGGAGCTCTCAAATGATTGTTCCCTACCTTGGAAGTGTTTTTCACCCATCCCAAACCCTTCCAGGGACTGCATAAGGTCCTTGTCTGATAGAAGGCCTCTTTTTTCTATGCTATCGATTAGCTGATACTTGTTTATGAGACTTATGGGCTTGTCTTTGGCGGATTCGATTGCATTGTCCGAAAATCCAGATGTGGTTATGTATGCCGCCCGCACACCTCCAATCTCAGTCATCCTTGCGTATAAGCTTGAGATATCTGCTTCGTTTACAAGCCGGGAGTATGGTGAAGCACGTATTAAAGAGGTTATCTTAGCCCCCATCGGGTTTTTGGTTATTGACTTGAAGTCTATACTCCCGTCGTCTAGTATTTTTGAGGACTCTATCTCAAAGCCCATCTTGTTTATGAACCTTGCTATAACGTCCTGGAATTCGACAACATTAAGTTCCTCAACCATTTATGAACCCCACATTTTTCAGCTCATCAGACCGTAGTAGTCCGTCGCGTCCCACGTATTTTGCCCTGAAATAAGACATGTAGGTGACCGCCTCAAAGACTCCGTCAGATTTTAAAAAATCAGACAGTAATTCTAGTACTGCCTCAGGGGAGTAGATTATCGTGTCTGGTTGACATGTTGACGCGAATGATTTTTCAGTTAATATGTGGGCTGACAGGTCGTATCTTTTGTCTGTGAACCTGGGCATGTTAAGGTTTGATACATATCCTCGCAGGTCGTGGGAGAAGCTTATTAGCTCAAGCCCAATAAGCGACATGAGCAGTTCATTGTTTTGCTGCAAGAACATCATGTAGTCGGGGCTTATTTTGTCGAACCTTATCTGCTCGTTTTCGACTATGTCAGATAGTATTCGGACTGATGGCTCAGGCAGGTCTATGATTTTCTGGAGCACATCCGTGTTTTTTACTGTTGGGTTCTTGCGATTGAATCCTAGGTTCACAAAAAGAAGCGCACAGTTGTTTAGGTTCACATAGAACCTGTTTTTACCAGAAGATGCGAGTGATCCGGGTGGGAATGTCCGTTCTTTGGTTTTCTCAAGCAGGTATGAGGCTATAGGGGCGTATCCCTCAAATATCCCTGCTATTTTTTCCCCTCCGTCAAAAAGGCCGAACATGCTCTTTCTCTTTTTCTGTTCAAATATATGTGATGCTTGTTCGATAGTCATCACTGGCTTGAACACTGAATCGAATATGTTGTGTCGCACAGTCTGCGGGGGTTGTGTGAGAGGGAGTAATCTGTCTTTTGCCGACTGAAACCGGCCTGAATCATTTGAAGAAAGCGTTTTCATAATCCGGTTTATAAACTTGTGGAACTTATTACTATATATTTTATCACCGAAGTATATATGAGAAGGGCTTAATATGAAAGGTTCAGAAGCTATCGTGAAATCCCTGCAAGCTGAGGGAGTGAAGGTCATATTCGGCATACAAGGGGGAGCCATCATGGAGGTATATGACATACTCCACGAGATGGACGAAAGCGATCTAAGACACATCCTGGTGAGACATGAGCAGGTAGCGGCACACGCTGCAGAAGGCTATGCGAGGGTGACTGGCAAAGTCGGCGTTTGTATGGCAACATCTGGGCCGGGAGCCACAAACCTTGTTACAGGTATTGCGGATGCCCATAATGACTCAACACCTATTGTAGCGTTGACTGGACAGGTGTCGCGCTCGCTTATCGGAAACGACGCCTTCCAGGAGGCTGACATCGTGGGCATCACAATGCCTATCACAAAACACAACTTCCAGATAAATGAGATAGACGACATACCAGATGTTTTCGCAGCAGCCTTTAAGATTGCGGCAAGCAGAAGGCCGGGTCCGGTGTTGATTGATTTGCCGAAAGACATACAACAGGGCAAACTTAAGAAAAAATTCAACTACCCGAAGAACATAATGCTACCGGGATACACCGACGAGGTGAAGAGCGGACACCCAGTACAGTTGAAGAGGGCTATTGACATGCTGATGGCTGCTGAGCGGCCGCTAATACTCGCTGGAGGCGGTGTGATAATATCAAACGCCTCAAACGAGCTTTGTGCACTCGCTGACTCACTTAAGATACCGGTGACCACAACTTTGATGGGCAAGGGATCTTATCCTGAGGATCTTCCCCTGTCTTTGGGGATGCTTGGAATGCACGGCAGAAAATCCGCCAATCTAATGGTGACGGAATCCGACGTGGTACTTGCGATTGGATGCAGGTTCAGCGACAGAATAACATGTGACGTGAAATACTTCGCGCCCAACGCGAAAATCATACATGTAGACATAGACTCTGCAGAAATCGGCAAAAACGTTGACGTTGAGCTTCCGATTGTGGGTGACGCCAAGCTTGTTTTGAAGAGCATGCTCAAGATAATCGGCAAAAGAAAGGCGAAAGGTGGGACAGAGTGGCATAAGAAGCTCGAGAAGTACAAGAAGGAGTACGGGTCATGCTGGACATACGATTGCACGCCAATTAAGCAGCAGAGGATAATGAAGGAACTGGACTCGCTCATTGACGATAAGACTATAATCACGACTGAGGTGGGGCAGTGCCAGATGTTTGCAGCCCATTACCTTAACATCAAAAAGCCAAGGCACTTCATATCATCTGGGGGTCTTGGGACGATGGGTGCGGGCTTCCCGTTCGCAATAGGTGCGAAGGTGGCAAAGCCAGACCATAAGGTGCTTGATGTGGGAAGCGAAGGCAGCTTCCTGATGACTTGCCAGGACCTTGCGACATGCAAGGTGGAGGACATACCTGTGACAGTCCTTCTTATGAAGAACTGGTACCTTGGGATGGTGAAGCAGTGGCAAGACTTGTTTTACAACAAGAGGAGGTCACACACCCACTTAGGTGATGTTCCGGACTTTGTGAAGCTCGCTGAATCATTCGGCGTCAAAGGATTGATTGTGGAAAAGCCGTCTGAGATACGTGAGGCACTGAAGATTGCAATGAAAAGCGGGGAAACCTACGTAGTCGACATACCAGTAGATCCTGACGAGCATATTCTGCCCATGGTGCCGGCGACCGGCAACCTGTGCCAGATGATAGAGCGCCACCACATAGTAAAGGACTGAGTAAAAGACGTATTTAGGCTTGGTTTTCCAAAAGTTAGCTATGCCAACGCCTCCAGCCCATAAAGACTCCTCAAAAGGCAGTAGAAGACAGCTGCATCGCCCTGATGAAACTGTTGAGCTTGCACCATTCAGCATACACTACGACCAGTTCGAAAGGCTAGATGAGCAGAGTGATGAGGGTAGGATGCTGATGAAATGGGGCATACATCTTTTAAAGTTCACTGAACATAAGGGGCTTCATCAGGAGGGCCTTTTCGTTGCTGAGGAGGACCCCAGATTCTCCGTTGATTTCTTGTATGCCAATAGACACAGAATATCTGAGATAGAAGGTGGCGAATTCATAAGGAAACTTGAGGCGCAACTTAGAAACCCAATAACAGGTTATAGTCCGAGGTTCCAGAGCGTGAGCCAATACCTCCTTGAGGTCCGCAAAGCGATGAGGGAATGCGGCATAAGGGAGGGCGTCATAGACGAGTTCAAAGATTACACAAGAGATGTTAAGGCCAGACACATAAAGGAGACCGTGCTTGACGGCACAAGGATAGGGACTGGCAGGGTAGTGGTCGGGGTCGCGCACGTCATAGAATACGACGACTTTGAGGTCCCGATACCCAAAGAGAGGATTGACGAAACGGTTCTGCCAAGGGAGAGCGTCAGGCTTTTGACCGCCTGCATTAAGGCTGCCGCAAACATGGCGTCGCAAAGAAAAGATTTTCCAGTAGAACGACGCGATGAGCTTCTTAAGTTCGCTAAGGAGGTGATACAACCGGGTGAGGTCATGGGAGCGGTGTTTGGGACAATGCATCACGGAAAAGATGAGGGTGGGACTGTTCAGGAGGGGGATGATGAGTTTAGACAAAGGCTCACGGATGCAGAGGATAAGATTGGTACAATTGCTAACAACTGCTGGGACAGGGTAAAGGATAAGACTGACCAGATGTGCGGCGGGGCGGTCGATTTTGAGGAGTACATGAACAGTGAGTTGCTAGGTTTTGCAATATCAACTGACGTCAGAATCGTCTGGCTAAAGATGAGGAGAAATCTGGTGAATCCGGAGTGGGTTGTGGCAGACCATTACAATCAGGGAATTGACAATATACTTTTTAAAAGCCGTGTGAGTTTGGAGGACGGTGAAAAATTAGCTGAGGACACCGTAAAATTCTTAAATGGCAACGAGGTTGCGTGGGTAAAAAGCCCGCAGATAACGGTTGAGCCAACTAAACTGACTGTTTCAGAAGGCGGCAGGACACTGACTCTGGAGATATCTGAGGGAGAACAGATCGCGACACTAAAGGGTGATGATGTTGAGCCTAAGACATTCCCTGCAAGAAAACGCGACGGAGTGTGGAGGGTGTGTGAAAAAGACGAGGGTTTTGTCGCTAAAGGAAACGCTGCCCACCTAATCCTAGTAAAAAACCAGGTACTCAGACAACTTGAGGCGCCATCCCAAGACGACGCCGTTAGAGACTACATAAGGGGACTGCCATTCGGTGCGGTCATAGTCGCAGACCATCTCGGCGGCATACTTGACACCTCAGACTTCGCACATAAAACAGGAGGGATAGTGCTTCAGGAGGGGTCTGAGACCCAGCACCTGTGCATCAGCCTCAAAAGCCACGGGGTTCCGACAGTAATCAAGGTCGGCAAAAACCTCACAAAAAGGATAAGGACTGGAGAAGCAATAGCGGTATGCGATGAAAAGATACCTGTTAGGCAAGTCAACAGCGACAGTGGAGAGCCGGAAACTATCGTGATGAACGGGCACGTCGTACTAAACCCAGACCCAGTAGAGCTTGAGAGACTTGTAGGGGTCGCGCAAAACATTGACGCCGCAAGGGATGCACTAAGAAGAAACAATCACATAAAGCCGCTCACAAGGGACATGATAGAAC
>CAYXON010000082.1:0-5708 GCA_964467145.1 uncultured archaeon
AGGCGGACTATCATGCGTCTCAGCCGAGATGGCGCACGCCGGAGGGTGCGGCGCCACAATATACCTCGACAAGGTACCATTGAAGGAGCCGGGAGTCAAACCATGGGAGATATGGGTTAGCGAATCCCAGGAACGGATGATGATGAGCGTCAAAGCAGCTGACGTCGACAAAGTCCTTGAAATATTCGACTTCTGGGACGTGCCAGCGCACGTCGTTGGGCAAGTAGACGACTCAAAGAGGATAAAAGTCACATACAAGGGAGTCAAAATACTCGACCTAGACCTTGACATGCTAATTGCGGGCGTCTGCTACGACAGACCAATTAATGTCGTCGAAAAAGAAGACACCAAAGAAGACTTCCCGATGCCGGACATGGCAAAAACATGCGAACAAATACTTGCGATGCAAAACATAGGCAGCAGAGAAGGCATAATAAGAAGATACGACCACGAAGTCAGGGCTGCAACAATCATAAAGCCGATGAACGGGGTCGTCAACAAACAAAGCCACGCAGACGCCACAGTACTCAAACCCCTCGACGAAAGTTACAAGGGGCTCGCAGTCACATGCGACGTAAACCCGTCACTTTGCAAACAAAGCCCATACTGGGGTTCAGCATCAGCGGTTGATGAGGCCATAAGAAACCTCACATCAGTCAACGCCAAAGCCCACAGCATAGTGGACTGCCTCAACTTCGCAAACCCCCAAAAACCAGAGCGCCTCGGAGACTTCAAACGCGCGGTTGAAGGACTGTATTTCGTCGCGCAAAAATGCGATATACCTTTCGTCTCAGGAAACGTCAGCTTATACAACGAAAGCCAATCCGGTCCAATAGCCCCAACACCAACCCTTATGACTCTTGGTATCGCCAAAGACGTGAGAAAATGCGTCACAACAGACCTCAAAAAAGAAGGCAACATACTATACGTAGTTGGTGAAACAAAAAACGAGCTCAGAGGCTCTCAATATCACAACCTCATGAAAAAAGACGGGGGAACAATACCCAAAGTCGACCCAGACCAGACACTCAAAAAATCAGCTGAGATAATGAGCGCGATGGACGCAGGACTTGTCAGAAGCTGCCACGACCTAAGCGAAGGCGGGCTCTTCGCATCAATAAGCGAGATGTGCCTTGGGGGAGACCTCGGCGCGGAACTTGACCTCGCACCACTTGGGAAATTAAGGTTCGACCAAAAGATGTTTTCAGAATCAAACGGCAGATGGATTTTGGAGGTCGCGCAAGACAACTGCAAAAAATTCGAATCACTCGTCGAATGCAAAAAGATTGGCGCAGTGAAGGCAGACAAAAAAATCACGATAAAAGACGGAAAAGAAAAAGTCGAACTCCAACTAGACAACGTTAGAGACATATGGGACGGCGCAGTCAAAAGGGAGGTGCCAAAGTGAAGGCGTGCGTACTTTTGATTGAGGGAACAAACTGCGAAGACGACGCGCTCAAAGCATTCAACAAAGTCGGATTCAAAACAGAGAAAGTCCACCTCAAACAGCTCATAGGAGACTGCGTAAAGGAAAGGAGAAGAAACCTAGCAGACTACGACACACTATTCATACCAGGCGGGTGGAGTGCGGGAGACTACATAAGAGCTGGGGCGATATTTGCGGCAAGGCTCAAAACGCGCCTCGGCCCAGAACTCGCAGATTTCGTGGACTCCGGCAAATACGTTATAGGAGTCTGCAACGGATTCCAGGTCCTTGTCGAATCAGGCCTGCTCCCAGGCTTTAACGGCATGAGCGAAGAGCCGGAGGCAGTGCTTGCGATAAACGCCAACAGCAGCTTCCAATGCAGGCCGATATATGTGAGGCACGAAAACCAGTGCAGCATAACAAAGGGTATAGAGCTCGGGAAAATCATGCAGCTGCCGGTCGCCCACGCAGAGGGAAGACTCACATTCGGAGACAAAAAAGACGAGGCACTAGCGAAACTCGAAAAAAACAAGCAGATAATATTCAAATACTGCAACGAAAAAGGCGCACCAGCAAACGGAGTATTCCCAACAAACCCGAACGGCGCAACAGCCGACATCGCAGGAATATCAAACCCGAAAGGCAACGTCCTCGGGATGATGCCGCACCCAGAACGCGTCATAGAATACTACCAACACGCGGACTGGACCCGCAAAAACTACAAAGTAGGGGATGGACTGCAGTTTTTCAAAAGCATCGCAGAAAACCTACGCTGAATCAAAAACTATATCACCTGGAAGGTGCGATGAGAATATTCTGCCATCTTCAAGCTTTGAGTCAACGCCGCAAACCTGCCCGTAACATCTGAAGGATACATCAGAATAAACTACGCCGCCCTTGAAGACCGCATAAAACACGTCGCCTTCTGTTGCGAGAACCTCGCCTCCGCGGGTCTTCAGAGCGCAGCCGCCAGCGCATGACAGAACAAGCGCACGTGTCAGGTAGCAGTGCATCGGGGAACCCTGACTTTCCTGAAGGCAAACATCGTCGACTACGTACTTCGGCGCGCCAGAAAATGTTATGTGTGACTCAGCACCAGACAACATATGATACATTATCCGCTCAGGCGCAGTCAACCCATAGACGAAAAACCCGCCGTCAGAAACAGCGTAAACCCCAAATAGTGCATGAGCTAACACAACTGATAAAACTAAAATCTGCGTTCTGCGACGCCTGTCCATTATACGGACTCAATCCTGGGCGCGAGGAAATACACTACCCTGCCTTCACCTATGCTGTACTCAACCCGTAGCGGCGCATCGGTTCTGAGGCTTACCGCAACAACTGACGGAGCCTCAGCGGCCTTTAGTATGTTGTTGAGGTACTCAAGCGAAAACACCGACCTCGAAGGCGACTGTGATGTTAGGCTCAAAAGGTTTTCCTTTTTGAACTCTATGTCAACGGAGCCAGTGTCTCCGTCGCTTTTGATTGTGAAGACTTTGTCAGCGAGCAAAGCAACGTGGTTGCTGATGAGCTCCGCATCCTTTAGGGCATCCTTTAGCATGTTCGGGCTTATCTTAATCTCTGAGGTATACTCAATCTTCGGCTCCTTTGGTGGGTTGCTGGTTGAGTCGATTATTGATTCTGTGAACTCCCTCTTAGTCTCGCCGCGGAACACCATCTTAAGCCTGTTTGCCTCAACTGAGAGATCTATTTTATCCTCAGGGCGTGAGCGACGTGTTATCTTACTCAGCCCAGAAAAATCAACACCAAGGGATATCGGCTTGTCGCAGCTGAATTTCTCAAACGCCTTTGATGGAATCTCAAAGTCTACAAGTGCGATTTGGCTAGGATCCATCGCCCTGAGCTTAAGGCCTGATGAGTCAATCTGGAACGTGCCCTCGTCAATAAGTGCCGCTATGGCCTCAATACTTGAGCGCCATGATTTCGTGTCGCTTATGGTAGCTTCAAACATTTACATCACCCCTTCAAAACTAAGATAATATTACACACAGGCAATTAAAAGTAACACATTAATAGGTTTTGGATGTGAGATAGTAAAACGTGGGAAAGACCATAAATGCGCAAAAGAGGGGGAACACGATAGGGAACGCCCACACGTGAGGGAACTCGGTGAAATAACACTCGACGGGGAAAGACACACCGTAACAGACTGCAAATCCCGCATCTGGGACTATCTATCAGATAGCTATGTGGAATATGCTGTATTAGCCGGTCCGCAGAAAGACTTCGACGGCGAAAACATACTGCTCCACGAGTCGGTCGGAAAAGCGGGCAGAATCAGGGCTAGCGGAAACATCATAATCGCAGGCGACATAGAAGCTGCTAACCTGCAGGCAAACGGCTCACTAACCGCTTACGGCAGCGTGAGGGTCACAGGAATCGGGATGGTCAGCGCGCTAAAGCACATAACAGTCTTAGGCGACCTCACATGCGACAGCATAGTCTTGGCAGTGGGCGACATAAACGTCGGGGGAAGACTCAAGGCACTCCACGTAATGAGTGGGGCAGGAGTCATAAACGCAAAAGAAAAGGAGACAACCAGAAGCTTCAGCGGTATAGACATCACAGCGCTTGAGAGGCTCTCAACCCTTTTGAAGGAAAACACAGGTAAATAAATGTAGCATATTTAAGTCCGTGATATACAGTAGATTCAGATGAAGAAGGAAACTGCAAAACCAAAAAGCGAGGATGCTCCCGGAAAGGATGTCAACCAACTAAAGCACTGGAACGACTTCAAAACCACAGACGAGATAAAGGTTCCGGAAAGATTGGTTGACCAGGTTGTGGGACAGGAAAAAGCTGTTGAGATAATCAAAAAAGCAGCCAGACAAAGAAGGCACATACTACTAATCGGTGAGCCAGGAACTGGAAAAAGCATGCTCGCAAACGCGATGGCCGAGCTTCTGCCGTGTGAGACACTCGTTGACACGCTCGCAATCGCAAACCCAGACGATGAAAACAACCCTAAAATCGCAATCGTCGCGGCAGGCGAAGGCAGAAAACTCGTAAAAGCTGAGCGCGAAAAAGAAGGGGCAAACCAAAAAAGCGGAGGACCAAACGTTTTCCTAATGCTTTTGGTATTCTTCTTTCTGCCGATAATCCTTTACATAAGCGGAGTCATAACAGACGGCATAATAATCGCGGCCATGATGGCTTTCGGCATAGTATTCTTCCTGCTATTTGGAATAAACGTCAGGTTCATGATGGGGGGCCCAAAAAGCATGGGCCCACGCGTCATAGTAGATAATGCAGAAAGAACGACAGCCCCATTTTTTGAAGGAACCGGCGCCCACGCAGGAGCGCTACTTGGAGATGTGAAACACGACCCACTACAAAGCGGCGGGCTTGGAACACCCGCGCATATGAGGGTGGTGGCAGGCCTCATACACAAGGCCCACATGGGCGTTCTTTTCATAGACGAGATAGGAACACTCGGCAACTCCCAAGTCGACCTTCTGAGCGCGATACAGGAGAAGAAACTCACGATAACAGGAAGGAGCGAAATGAGCTCAGGCGCAATGGTGATGACAGCACCAGCACCGTGTGACTTCATACTCATAGCATCCGGCAACATACAAGTAATCGAGCACATGCACCCAGCACTGCGCTCAAGAATAAGAGGATATGGGTACGAGATATTCATGAAGGAGACCGTTGAGGACAACGACGAAAACCGGAAAAAAATCGTGCAATTCGTCGCGCAAGAAGTGAGAAAAGACGGGAAAATCCCGCACTTCACAGTCGAAGCGGTTGATGAGATAATACGCGAAGCCAAAAGAAGGGCAGGGACAAGAGATAAACTCACCCTAAAGTTCAGGGAACTCGGAGGCCTCATAAGGGCAGCAGGCGACCTGTCAAAGGAGAAAAAACACAAGTACGTCACAGGAGAAGACGTAATCAACGGCAAAAAAACCGCAAGAACTCTCGAACAACAAATAGGGGACTACTACCTTGAGAGGAAAAAAGAATACAACATACTCATAACAGAAGGCTCACGCGTCGGCAGAGTCAACGGACTCGCCGTAATGGGAGAAGGCGGCACAGTCCTTCCAATAGTTGCTGAGGTCGCACCAGCCCACTCTCAAAAAAGCGGACAAATAATCGCCACTGGAAAACTCGGGGAAATCGCCAAAGAAGCAGTCACAAACGTGTCAGCACTCATAAAGAAGATGAGCGGCAAACACGTCTCAAACCACGACATACACATACAGTTCCTGCAAACATACGAGGGAGTTGAAGGAGACAGCGCATCAGTTTC
>CAYXON010000083.1:0-5704 GCA_964467145.1 uncultured archaeon
TAGACCACATGCTGATACGCCTTTTTGCACGAGGGCACATCCTTGTTGAAAGCCCCCCAGGCCTTGGGAAAACCGAGATATCAAAGACCATATCCCAGATGATGGACATGAGCTTCAGACGCATTCAGTCCACCCCGGACCTAAGACCCTCCGATGTCGTCGGGGAAACAATTACTGAATCAGGCACAGTCTACTTCAGAAGAGGCCCCATATTCACAAACATACTGCTCGTTGACGAAATAAACAGGGCCTGCCCCAAAACCCAGAGCGCGTTCCTTGAAGCCATGTCCGAGGGGGGTGTGAGCGCCGCAGGCCAAACACACGAGCTCCCCAAACCCTTCATGGTCATCGCAACCCAGAACCCCATAGAGTACGCGGGCACCTACCCCCTTCCAGAAGCCCAACAAGACAGGTTCCTTCTGAAGACCCTCATGACGTACCTCAACCCAGCGCAAGAAAGACAGGTTGTGAAATCCAAAAGGAGGGAGTGCGAGCTTATGCGAGTCTTCAACCAAACCCAGGTAGTCGCGATACAGTCGATGATAGAGGAGAGTGTGAACGTCCCTGATGAAGTTTATGATTTGATAGTAGACGTCGTCTCCGCAACAAGGACGCGGCGCGAGGTCTTGGTTGGTGCAAGCACAAGATGCAGCGTACTGTACGGCCGCGCAGTCAGGGCGAAAGCCTTCATAGACGGCAGATGCCAGGCGACACGAGATGATGTTGTGGCGCTCGCCCACCCCATACTGCGACACAGGATAGTCATGAACCCGGACAGCCAAAACTTCGGATTCACATCTGATGATTTGGTTGATGACGTGCTTCGCAAGATTATGCCTTAATCCCGTATTCTTTCTCTTTTTCAGTGAGGAATTTATCAAGGTCTTCAGGAGCCGTTATATCCGGGACTTCAGCGCATATGTTGTTTGCTGGTATGCGCCTTGCAGCAAGTCCGGGGCCTGTTTTTCCCATGATGCCTGTGAGAAGGTGCATTAGCCTGAGCTTGTTTGTGTGTGTCAGGTGTTCTACCGCGTGTATGAACCTTTCAGCATACGCCACCTCAACACCAGACTGGTTCTCACCCAAAAAGGACGCCAGCACCCTTATGCCCTCCGAACTGGTCTGCGCCTTTGTCGTGTCAACGGCTCTGAAGATGTCGGGGGGGTGGATTGTGCTGGCGCTCATGAGCTCACCTATTTTTTCCTCATCTCTTCTTTGCCTCTGACTCTTCGCATCCTCTAAGGCTTTTATTTTCGCGGCAAGTTGTTCCTGCCTCCTTTTGTGTTCATCCCTATTTCCGGCGCCCATGTGCATGAACTCCTCAAGGCTTCTTTTTCGCTGGTCTTCTCTCACCCGTTTTTCTAAAATCACGCGTTCCATGTTCTGTGCACCGGATTGTATCATCGCGGCAATTCTTGCGCAATTTTGCGGGGAAGCTGTGAGTTGTCTTGAAAAATAGGGGGTTCCCTCGTATTCAAGATATGGCACGCCAAATACCATCCTTCTGCCCTCGTCTCGTACCCCGACTCGTTTTAGAAGGTCGGCGAGTGCGTTCAGGTCATAGTTTATGGCTGCCGCAAACTGCCGTATGTCGGCGTTCTCCTTTAGGAAACTCTCCCTTTCTGCGATTGCCTTAGTAAAAAGTCCGCGTAATTGCGCGGTCCGCTCATCAGATTTCAGTGAGTCGATTGAGAAGTACATGTTACCCCCATGTTCTGTGTAGGGTACGCCATGCAGGGTTGACGCTTTTGTGTTCTGCTGGTTTTCGGCAAGCGCTGTGAAAGCCTCTACGCCTATGCCGAGGTATTCCGCGAACTCTGCGACGCCAACATTATCTTTAAGGTATTTTTTCTCAGCCAGACCAGCATTTAATATTTCACAAACTGCGGCAGCCTTCTCAGGTGTGTCGACAAGAACTGAGGGGAAGTAGTTATTTCCGCCGGATGTGATGTAGGGTATGCTAAATATCATTCCATTTATCCCATGTTCCTCGACCATCTTAGTTAGGCGAGCTGGTTTTATATGTAATTCCTTTGCGAACTTTGCCTGTGTAATATGCGTCTCAGAAACCTGCCTGATTACGTGTTTGGAAAGAAGAGATGTTACCTCGGCCCGTGCCTTCCGCAGTAGCTCCCGCTCATCCCCAGCTTTTTCCGATGCCTCCTGCTCATCTCTCATGCCCTTCTGCCTGTAGTCTCGGCTGAGCCTGTCTCTGAGGCCTGCCATCGCCTTATCGTCTTCGACAAATTCGCGGGGGAATTTTATGTCGCCTCCGACGCGGATATATGGTATCTCAGCAGGTAGTAGTTCACCGGTTTCTGCATCATGCTCAGATAATCTCTCAACCCAGGATTGGACGGCCGGTGCTGACACACCAAGTCTTTGCGCGAACTCGGGGACTCCAACCAGCAGGTCATCAAGTGTCTTATCCCCCTGGTAGTGTCTTTCTATCTGTGTTCTCTCATCACCTGTGAAGTATGTGTCTTTGCCGACTTTACGACCTAACCCCATTCTCTGGGCTTGGCGGCGGAAGTTTTTGAGTGATTCACCAAGTGCTCGTGCGAGATCTCCCTGGGATACGACCCCGGGCTCCTGTATGAAACTCCAGGTTTTTATGAATGCTTCGGCAGGTTTTGCAGGCACGACGTCGAACACAACGTTCACGGATTTCGCGTGGTCTCTGGGAAGCTCTTTGCCAAGTCTTCTCTTCACGGTCTCTGGGTGCATGTCGACTGCCTCGGCAAGTCCCTCCACAGTGTACATCAGCGGTTGTTCGCCGGGTTTTTTGACGCCGAGTGCGAGTATTTTAGCGTCCAGTTCTGCGTCAATCTCGCGAAGCCCCTCAGCTGCGGGAGAACCAAGCTTCTGGTCTTTGCCTGCCCGAAGAAGTACCTTGACCATCTTACAATATTATATTGGGCAATCCAAGACAATAAAAAGAGTATCCGAGCAGATACTGCCGTTATTATTTACCTTGATGCAGAAATTTATAGTATGGTAAAGCACGGCAGCCACCACAAGCAGGGAGGAAGACCAGACCAGAGGATGATAGACAGGAACAGGGCGACTAAAGCTGTTGAGGATGCGAGGATGGCGAGAGAGCTCGCAGGCAAACTCGATGAGGGTGTCGGACTCAAGGAATTTGACCCGCACCCATCAGATGCTGCCGTCAACGGCGCTTTGAAAAGACGCGCTAGACTACACCTTTAGGTGACTGACTAAATATAAAAAAAAGAGAAAATCCGGGGCTTTTTAGATTAGCCCCGTTTGCGTGAATATTGGCGCGAAAACCAACGCAACAATAGACACAAGCTTTATCAGGATGTTAAGGCTCGGTCCTGCTGTGTCCTTGAACGGGTCGCCGACTGTGTCACCGACCACCGCTGCCTTATGGGCTGCAGAACCTTTTCCGCCTAGGTTTCCTGATTCTATGTATTTTTTCGCGTTATCCCATGCGCCGCCGGAGTTTGACATCATGACAGCTAATAGGAACCCTGACACTACGTTTCCTGCGAGAAGCCCACCAAGCGCCTGAGATCCGAACAGCAGCCCGAACGCGATAGGCGTCAGCACTGCAAGAAGCGCAGGCTCCTTCATCGAAGATATCGCAGCTACCGTGCTTATGTCAACGCACCTTTCAAAGTCAGGCTTAGCTTTACCTTCCATGATGCCTGGTATCTCCTTGAACTGGCGCCTGACCTCCTTCACCATCTGCTCAGCCGCTTTTCCGACCGCGCTCATAGCAAATGAACTAAAGACGAACGGCATAAGTGCTCCGATGAAAAGCCCCACAGTCACCTTCGGCAGCATCACATCAATCTGGGTCAAACCTGTTGCCTGAGTGTAGGCGACATATAGTGCGAGCGCAGTTAGTGCGGCAGAACCTATCGCGAATCCCTTGCCTATCGCGGCTGTTGTGTTGCCGACTGCATCGAGTTCTTCTGCTCTTTTCCTGACCTCGCCACCAAGCCCCGCCATCTCAGCGATTCCCGCAGCGTTATCAGCAACTGGTCCGTACGAGTCCGAGGCAAGAGTTATCCCGAGTGTCGCAAGCATCCCCACAGCAGCTATCGCTATCCCGTACATTCCAGCGAAATAAAATGATATGAGGATTGCAGCAGAGACTGCAAGGACTGGGACTATTGTGGAAAACATTCCCACACTGAGTCCAGCGATTATGTTGGTTCCGGCACCGGTCTCAGCAGCCTCAGATATTGACCTTGTCGGCCTGTAATCGGCTGATGTGTAGTATTGGGTTATCAAACCGATTATGAGGCCCGCAACAAGTCCTGACAGCACTGACAGATATACTCCGATGCTTCCTGGGCCAAGCACTAGGTTGACTGCGAAATATGATGCGACCGCGGCGACTATTGCTGCAGTGAATATTCCGCGGTTAAGTGCCTTGTGCGGGTCACCTTTGCCGCCGACGAAGAAGCTTCCGAAAAGCGATGCGAGTATCCCCACAGACGCTATGGTAAGAGGCAGAAGTACCATCCCAGTTGTGGCAGAAAGTGCCACAGCACCCAAAGCCATCGTCGCGATTATGCTGTCGACGTAGCTTTCAAATAGGTCTGCGCCCATCCCTGCGACGTCTCCTACGTTGTCTCCGACGTTGTCTGCTATGACGGCGGGATTTCGTGGGTCGTCCTCTGGAATCCCTGCTTCTACTTTGCCAACAAGGTCTGCGCCGACGTCAGCGCCTTTCGTGTATATTCCGCCTCCGACTCTTGCAAACAATGCGATTGATGAGGCTCCGAACCCGAAGCCGAATATTATGCCTGGGTCCTCAAACAACAGATACATTATGCTGACGCCCATTACCCCTAGGCCCACGACTGAAAGACCCATTATCAATCCTGACGAGAACGCGGTCTTCAGACCTGATTCAATGTCTTTTTCGCATGCTTTTGTTGTCCTCACGTTCGCTGCTGTTGCGACCCTCATGCCGAGGTTTCCTGTGAGTGCCGAGCAGAACGCACCAAATAGGAATGTGACCGAAGTCTGCCAGTTTATGAGATACGCAAGTATTGCCGCAACCGCTATCGCGAAAACGACGAGGGTCCTGTATTCCCTGTTAAGAAACGCCATTGCGCCTGTGTGTATTGCGTCAGCTATCTCCTTCATCTTCTCATTTCCTGCGTCCATTGCGTAAAGTTTCTTGGTCAGGAATGCTGCAAAAACCAAAGCCAGAATACTCGAAAGTATCGAGAAATATACCAAAAACATGTCATATCACCTAATGGATTGAGTATTGACTGTTCAGGTATATAAGATTAGGGTTACATCAGCTCAATCATCTGCCGAACTTCATCAGGGTTTAGGACTGGCACATGATACTGGTCTGCCTCAATCCTGGGGCACGCCGTGTTTATGAGGCAGTCAACCTTTAGGGGAAGTATGTTCGCAGGTGATATGTCGTCGCCTGCTATTATGTAGGCTTTTCTTCCGCGCGCCATAATCTCCTGTTTTATCTTCAGGGCCTCATCAAGCCGGTACTGGCCTTTTTTCGTGGACACCATTATCCCGAACGTGTCGGACGTGAGTGCTTTGACGATTGCACCTTTGCGCTTTTTCAAAATCCTGTCGATATCCTCTTTTTTGACTGTGTCAAGAACCTGCGAAATCGGATTCAATATGTAGACGGGTTTACTTGTCTTTAGCGCTATGCCGAGCGGGTGGAACTTACCGGACCCCACATAAA